>VBGU01000018.1:0-6750 GCA_005881085.1 Chloroflexota bacterium
TGCGTCGCTCGACCTCGAGCACCGGCTACGCACCGCGGTCAAGTCCGCGCGAGACCTGGTTCCGGCTGACGCGGCCGCCGTGTTCCTCCCCAACGACGAGGGCGATGCGCTCGTCGTCCGAGCGCACGCCGGCCTCTCGGCGAGCTACGCGGCGGGACAGCGACTGCCGACGGACGAGGTCCGCGCCCAATTCCGCGCCGCCGGTGAGCACGTGATCCTGGACATGCCGTCGGGGAGCATCGGCGACCATACTCTGATCGAGGCCGAGGGCCTCGCCAAGCTGCTCTCGATACCGCTCTTCTTCCGTGGAAAGCTGATGGGCGCGCTCGTTAGCTACACGAAGGATCCGAAGCGCGTGTTCCAGCCGGACGACATCGAGGTCGCTCACCTCCTCGCCGCGACGACGGCGATCGGGATCACAAATTCCCGCTTGTACGCCGAGGCCCTCGCGGCGGAAGACCTGCATCGGCACCTTCTCGACGCGCTCGGCGACGGCGTCCTGATCGGCTGGCCGAATGGCCGGTACGAGACCAATCCGCGGGCGAAGGAAATACTGGGCGTCGGCGAGTTCGAGACGCTCGGGGAGCTTCGCGCCGCGGTCGATGTCAAAGACCTCATGACCGGAGAGCCCATCCCTGCCGGGGCCTATCCTCTCGATCGCGCACTAAAGGGCGAGAAGAGCGAGGGCGAGTTCTATGTGACGCGCCCCGAGACCGGCGAGCGACGCGATGTCGAGGTCAGTGCCGCACCGGTGCGGGGTCCGAAGGGCGAGGTCGTCGCCGGGGTCATGACGCTGCACGACATCACCGACCTCCTAGCGAGCGAGCGCGAGCGGGAGCAGTTCCTGTCGATCGTGTCGCACGAGCTCCGAACGCCGCTCACGCCGCTCAAAGCGCTTGCCCAGCTCGTCCGCTCGCGGATGCGCCGCGCAAAGACGCAGGGCACGGAGCTCGACATGGAATCCCTGGATCGCAACCTCGCCGCGATCGAGCGGCAGGTGGATCGGATGAACGGTCTCGTCAACGATCTGCTGTCAGTCTCGCGCGCCGAGAAGGGCTCGTTAAGCATGGAGCGGGTGCCGTACGACCTCGCCGTCGTGGTTCGCGAGGTCGTCCAGAGGTACATCGACGCGACCCTGGAGGAAGGCCGCCACACGTTCACGCTCGAGGTCCCCGCGAGCGTCCCGGCCCACGGTGACCAGTCCCGCGTCGAGCAATTGCTCATGAACCTCGTGGGCAACGCGGTGAAGTACTCACCGACCGGCGGGCCGATCCGCGTGGTGCTCGCCGCCCATGACCGTAGCGCCGAGATCGCGATCAGAGACGAAGGCATCGGGATCCCGGCCGACGACATAGGGAAGCTCGGCCATCCGTTCGTCCGCGGGGCGGGGCGAGCCGCAACCTTCGCCGGGATGGGCGTCGGTCTTTATGTCGCGCGGATCGTGGCCGAGGCGCACGCCGGTTCGCTCGGGCTCGAAAGCGATGGCGACGGCAAAGGGACGACCGTGCGGGTGAAACTGCCTCTCTAGCGGATCGGTGCCGGAGGAGGGACTCGAACCCTCATGGGCTTTCGCCCAGCAGATTTTGAGGCTGCCACGTCTAGCCGATTGCGTCACTCCGGCTTGTCGTTTCATATTCTAGGTTTCGCGAGCAACGCGACCGCAGCCTTCGCGAGTCGCGGATTGGCGATCACAACCTGCCGCTCGTTCCACGCCGCGTCCTTCCCGGTCTTCAGAGATAACACCGCGGCGCCGGCCTCGCGCGCGATAAGCGCGGGCGCGGCGACGTCCCATGGCGAGAGCGCGGAGTGCACAAAGAGATCGAACCGGCCCATCGCGAGATAGGAGATCTCGAGCCCGGCGGATCCGATCACGCGCAGACGCGCGCAGGTCGCGTTCAGGGTCGTGAAACGCGAATCCTTCTTCGTCGTCTCGCCGAATCCCAGACTCGCGACCGCGAATGCATCCGGGAGTCGGCTCACTCGTGACACCCGGATCGGTGCGCCGTTCCGCGTCGCACCGGCCCCCTCGGATGCCATGAACGTCTCGCCCGTTCGCGGGGCATGGACAGCTCCCGCGCGCGCCTTGCCGTCCTCGACGTATCCAATGAGCACGCAGTAGAAAGGGAGGCCGCGGCTGAAGTTGAGCGTGCCGTCGAGCGGGTCGACGACCCAGAGGCGCTCGACATCGACGACCCCCTTGCGAACGCTCTCCTCCGCGAGGATTGGGATTCGCGAGTCGTGGGCCGAGAGCCGCGAGATGATCGCCCGTTCGGCGGCGTGATCCGCCGCGGTTGCGAAGTTAGCGCGCCCGCGCTTGCGGGTGACGATCGCGGTGTCGTCGAGAGCGATCGCGTCACCTACGGAAATGGCGGTCTGGGCGGCAAGGCGCGCAAGCCTCGCGAAGCGGGCATGGTCGCGCGAGCTAGTTTTGGCCTCCGGCATCGGCAGGGCAGAGTACCCGGACCTGCTCCAGGAGATCGTTCAGATCGAAGGGTTTCGAGATCACGTCCTTGATGCCCCGCTGGGCGAAGTCGCTGTCGTACTGATTCGTCGCCGCACTGACGAAGAGCACCGGCATGTCGCGGATGTCGTTGTCGGCCCGAACGCGATCGAACACCTCAAACCCATCGAGTCCCGGCATCATGATGTCGAGGATGAGGAGGTCGGCGTGCACCTGACGGACAACCTCGATCACCAGCGCGCCATCGGACACGACGACGGACTGGTATCCGTCCTCGTCGTTGATCGAATCGCGCAGCAACGAGGCGATCGGTTCGTCGTCCTCGCCGATGACGACGACCTTCTTCTTACGGTCTTCGGTCATGCTTTGCACGGGGCAATCTACAGAAGAAGCTGCGGACAGGCGAAAGTTCGCTGATGCGGCCGGAACTCGGGGGAGCGAGCGATGTGCTCCTCGATCGGGCGCGCCGTGGCGACGCCCGCGCTTTCGAGCAGCTTGCTCTCGAGATCGAGCGGCCTCTCTTTCGGCATGCGGCTCGGATGCTTGGTCATGACGACGCGGAAGACTGCGTGCAAGACGCGCTCCTTTCCGCCTGGAAATCGATGGCGTCGTTCGAAGGAACCTCGTTTCGCGCGTGGGTGTTTCGGATCGTGACCAACCGCGCTCTCGATCGGCTCCGCTCGAGGAAGCGACGTCCAGAGCTGCCGCTCGATCCGCCGTCGGAGACTGACGATTCGATGAGCTGGGCTGAACCTGTCGCGCGGGGCCCTGAGCTCGCCGATCTCGCCGGCGATCGCGAAGCGTTGCGCGTCGTCGAGGACGCGCTCGCGACCATACCGGCCGATCAGCGCGCCGCCCTGCTCCTACGGGACGTCGAAGGCTTCGCGTACGAGGAGATCGCGACGATCACGTCGACCGAGATCGGAACCGTGAAGTCGCGTATCCATAGGGGCCGTGTCGCGGTAAGAAACATCCTGATCGGCCGTGGCTGGAAGGGATCAAGCGGGTGAGGGAACCGGTCGCGCGGCGCGGCGTTCTAAGGATAGGAGGCTAGACCGTGCATCCGTTCGGCGACCTTTCGGCGTACCTGGACGGCGCGCTTTCGTCCGAGGCTCGGGCCTCGGTGCAGGCGCACCTCGACACGTGCGCGCTTTGCCGGACGCGTCTGGCGGAGCTTCGCGGCACCGCGCGGCTCATCGCGGCGCTTCCGAACCCGGTCCCGTCCCGCTCGCTCGTCCCGCGCGTGTCGGTGCCGTTCTGGCTCGCTCCGCTCCGTACGTTCTCGACCTTCGCGAGTGGGGCCGCGATCTTCCTGTTCCTTGCCTCGGCGGTGATCGCGTCCTTCCCGCGCACCGCCGGGACCGCTGCTGCGCCCGCCCCCGCCGCGTCGCAGCCGGCCGCCTTCAGCGTCGGGGGCGCCTCCGCGGCATCACCGAGCCCGCAAGATGTGAAGGGTTCGGCTCCCAGCCCAGCGCCTGTCGTGAGCAGCGACCGGACCGCGGCCGCCCCTTCGGCCGCGCCGGCCGACACTGCTAAGGAGATCGGCCGCCAGGGTTCGGCGCCTCCCTCCTCGAACCCGGTGGGGGACCAGACCGCACGCCTGAACCGAGCTACCGAACCGGCGCCCTTCGCATTCCTTCTTTCGCCCTGGCTCTGGCTTGTCCTGGCGCTAGCGTTTGGGGCGCTGTCGTTCATCGTCGGCCGGAGGCTCCGCTCGGCATAGCGCGCGATACTCGTCTGGTGACCGAACGTCTCGCGCTCATCGATTCGAACAGCCTGATCTACCGGGCGTTCTTCGCCGTGCCCCCGCTCACGACGACGAAGGGCGAGCTCGCCAACGCGACGTTCGGCTTCGCGTCGATCCTCCTGAAATCGCTCGAGCAGGTCACCCCGCAGCACATCGCGGCGGCGTTCGACCTGCCGGTCCCGACCTTCCGGCGCGAGATGGAGCCGACATACAAGGCCACGCGCAAGCCGATGCCCGACGAGCTGCGGCCGCAGTTCGAGCGTTGCAAGCAGCTTCTCGACGCCTTCGGCATCCCGATGTATTCGCTCCCGGGCTTCGAGGCCGATGACGTCATCGGCGCGCTCGCGCGGCAGGCCGAGGCGAAGGGAGTTGAAACGATCATCGTGTCGGGGGACCTCGACCCGCTCCAGCTCGTGACGCCTCACATCAAGCTGATGACCACGCGTCAGGGATTCCAGAACACCGTCATCTACGACGAAGAGATGATCCGGCAGCGGTACGGCCTGCGGCCGGACCAGATGGTTGACTTCAAAGCGCTGAAGGGCGACGCGACCGACAACATCCCGGGCGTGCCCGGTGTCGGAGACAAGACGGCGGCGAAGCTCATCGCGGAGCGCGGAAATCTCGAGGGCGTGTACGCCGAACTCGGCTCGTACACGCCACGGTTGCGCGAAGCCCTCGCCGTGAACAAGGATCAGGTCTTCCGCAGCCGCGAGCTTGCCACGATCGTGACCGACCTACCCGTGACGCTGGAGCTTGAGCGCACGCGCCGAACCACCTATGACCGCGCCGCCGTGCTCGAACTTTTCCGCGACCTCGAATTCCGGAGCCTCGTGCCCAGGCTGCCTCCGGCGGACCAGAACCTCGCGGCGCCGCCGCCGACCCCGTCCGCCCCGCTCGTGGTGCGTGGCGGGCAGATGCGGCTCGGTCTCGAGCAGTTGGGGGGCTCCGCCCCCCAGCCCCCGGGCTCCGCCCCCCGGCCCCCGGACGTCGCGCTCGTCGCCGATGTCGACACGGATCAGGTCGCTAAGGAACTCCGCAGGGCCGGCGCCTTCGCCGTCCACGCGGACGTGGACCTGTCGGGTCGTCACCCGCTGCTCGTCGGCCTCGGCCTCGCCGCGGGCGATCGGGCGTGGTACGTGCCGACACCCGACGGCGTCCCCGGCCCGGTCGCCGCGGTACTGCGGGACGAGAGCGTTCCCAAGACCGCGCACGACGCCAAGACCGCCCGCCGCGCGCTGCGCCGCGCCGGGACGGACATCGCCGGTCTTTCGATGGACACGATGGTCGCGAGCTATCTCGTGAACGCCAGCCGTCGCTATCACGCCCTGGAGGACCTGGCGGCGGAGCGGCTGAAGCTGGAAGTGCCGGTCCTGCCGGTGCCCGATCGGAAGGACCCTTATCGGACGCCGACGCTCGACGAGCGACTCGTGCGCGCGGGCGCCGGCGCTGTCGCGGCGGCTCGGCTCGGCGAACAATTCGCGGACGAGCTCGTGCGGCTGAACCTCGACCGTCTGTATCGCGACGTGGAGCTTCCGCTCGTCGACGTGCTCGTCGAGATGGAAGAGGCCGGTATCGCGGTTGACGTCGCGTACCTGCGCAATCTCGGCGAGGAGTTCGCGCGTGAGGTCGCACGGATCGAACAAGAGGCCTTCGCCGCCGTCGGACACGAGTTCGGTCTGAATTCTCCGAAGCAGCTCCAATCGCTCCTGTTCGAGGAGCTGAAGCTCCCCCGCGGGCGCCGGACCGGGACCGGCTTCTCGACCGACGCGACGGTGCTTGAGGAGCTTCGTGGGGCGCATCCGGTGATCGACAAGATCCTCGAGTACCGCGAGATCGAAAAGCTGCGCTCGACCTACGCGGAGGGCCTCGGTGGGCTCGTCGACCCCGAGACGCGGCGCGTGCACACGACGTTCGAGCAGACCGTCGCCGCGACCGGGCGGCTATCGAGCCGCGCCCCAAATTTGCAGAACATCCCGATACGCACGCCGCTCGGCCGCCGCATCCGCCGCGCGTTCGTTTCGGGGGCACCCGACCTGGTGCTGATCGCCGCGGACTACTCGCAGATCGAGCTGCGCGTGCTCGCGCACGTGTCCCAGGATCCGGCGTTGCTCGACGCGTTCCGCTCCGGCGCCGACATCCACCGGCGCACGGCTGCAGCGGGATTCAGCGTGGCCGAAAGCGCCGTGACGCGGGAGCAACGCGATGTCGCGAAGATGCTCAACTTCGGGATCATCTACGGGATGAGCGACTTTGGCCTTGCGTGGCGGATGCAGATGCCGCGCGAAGAGGCGCAACGCTTCATCGACGAGTATTTCAAGCGCTACGGCCAGGTCCGCCGGTACGTGCTCGAGACGAAAGCGTTCTGCGTCGAGCAGGGCTACGTCGAGACCCTCCTCGGGCGGCGCCGCTACATCCCGGACATGACGAGCCGCGTGAATGCGGTGCGCAACGCCGCCGAGCGCATGGCGATCAACATGCCCATCCAGGGCACGGCCGCGGACATCATGAAGATCGCCATGGCTCGCGTGCACCGCGCGCT
>VBGU01000018.1:6780-18987 GCA_005881085.1 Chloroflexota bacterium
CGAGCTCGTCGCCGAGGTGCCGCGGCTCGAGGTCGAGCGGATGGCGCGACTCCTCGGCGACGAGATGAGCGGGGCGTACGAGCTCGACGTGCCGCTGGTCGTCGATGTCCGCGCCGGACCGAACTGGGACGAGATGCAGCGACTCGAAGTCCCCGCCACTGCGAATGCCTGAGCTACCCGAGGTCGAAACGATCGCGCGGCAGCTCCGCGGCCTCGTCGTTGACCGCACGATCAGCGAGTTCGAGTCGCGCTGGGTTCGCCTGACGGAGCCGGAGCCGGCCGAGGTGGTGGGCGCGCGGCTGCGCGGGCGCCGCATCAGCGACGTGCGCCGACGTGGCAAGTTCGTGGTGTTCGATCTCGACGGTGGCGAGGCCCTCGTCGTCTCGCTCCGCATGACCGGCAAGCTGCTGTACGGAGCGGCCGACGTGGACGAGCGGTACGTCCGCGGGGAAATCCGTTTCGAGGACGGGACCGCTTTGCGCTTCTCCGACACGCGCAAGTTCGGACGCATGGCGGTCATTGATGCGGCGACGCTCGACCGTCGGGGGGCTCTGCCCCCCGGCCCCCGAAGCCGTCGGCCGCTGCACGCCTCGCTCGGGCAGGAGCCTCTCGCGCGCGGCTTCACGGTGACGTGGCTCCGCGCGCTTGTGCGGCGCCGCCCTCGTGCGGCGATCAAGGTGCTGCTCCTCGATCAACGCGCGATCGCCGGGATCGGGAACATCTACGCGATCGAGGCGCTCTGGCGGGCGCAGATCCATCCCCTTCGCAAAGCGGGCTCGCTGCGCGCCGACGAGATCGCGCGGCTGCACGAAGCGATCCGCTGGGCGCTGCGCAAGGGGATCCGCCTGGGCGGGGCCTCACCGAGCGACTACGTCGACGCGCGCGGGAACAAGGGACGAATGCAGCGCGAGTTCCAGGTCTACTCGCGCGCGGGCGAGCCGTGTCCGCGCTGCGGTCGCGCGATCGTGCGCACGGTCGTCGGCGGCCGCGGAACTTTCCATTGCCCGCGCTGCCAGCGGACGCCGCGAGCGTGATCGTTCTTCGGTCGCTCATCTCCGTGGTCGTGCTTCCCGGCGTTGCGGCGGTAGTCGTCCCGTGGCTCATCGTCGGTTCGCCGGCATGGCCAACGGGCGTCGGATGGATCGGCCTCGTTCCGTTTGGCTTCGGGCTCGCGATCTTCGCGTGGTGCGTGATCATCTTCGCCTCCCGCGGTCGCGGGACGCTGGCGCCGTGGGATGCACCGCGCCGTTTCGTCGCCGTTGGGCCATATCGACGGGTACGCAATCCGATGTATCTCGGGGCGGGCTCGGTCCTGTTGGGAGAGGCGATCCTGTTCGGCTCTCTTGCGCTCGCCGCGTATGTCGCCGTCCTCGCTCTCGTCTGGCACGCGTTCGTCGTGCTGTGGGAGGAGCCCTCGCTGGAACGGACCTTCGGTGATGAGTACCGGACGTATCGAGCCAGCGTGCCTCGCTGGCTCCCGCGACTGTCATGAGCGTCCTCTCGGTCCAGGCGGTCGCCAAGCGCTTTGGCGAGCGGCTCGTTTTCAGCGAGGTGTCCTTCCGGCTCGCGCACGGTGACCGTGTCGGTCTCGTCGGGCCGAACGGGGTGGGGAAGACCACCTTGATGCGCGTCGCCGCCGGCCTGGAATCGGCTGACGCCGGAAACGTCGCCCTGGCTCGCGGCACCCGGATCGGATTCATGGAGCAAGAGGTTCTGTTCGAAGCGGCCGGAACGGTCGAAGAGCACGCGCGCGGAGCGGCGGCGCATCTCCGCGAGCTCGAAGCCGAGATGCATGAGCTCGAGCCTCGTCTCGGAAGAGGTGACCAAGAGCTCCTCGAGCGCTATTCCGAGGCGCAGCATCAATTCGAGCACGCCGGCGGTTATGACTTCGAAGCGACCGTCGGCAGGGTCCTTGGAGGGCTCGGCCTGGACGCGCTCCGCGACCGCGAAGTTGCGACGCTGTCCGGGGGAGAGAGGACGCGTCTTGGACTCGCGCGGTTATTGCTCGACGACCCGGACATTCTCCTACTCGACGAGCCGACAAATCATCTCGATGTCGCCGCGCTCGAGTGGCTCGAGCGATTCTTGATCGAGCAAGATGAAACAGTCTTGGTTTCATCGCACGACCGCTGGTTCCTCGATCGCGTCAGCAGCCGAACGCTCTCGTTCGAGAAGAACACGGTCGTCGAATACCGGGGCGGCTACTCGTCGTACGCGCGCCAGCGCGCAGAGCGCGAGGCCGCCACGGAGAAGGCGGCGGCGCGCCAGGCCATCGAGATCGAGCGGACTGAAGAGTTCATTCGACGTTACGGTGCAGGCCAGCGCTCCAAGGAGGCGCGCGGCAGGGGAAAGAAGCTGGCGCGAGTCGAGCGCATAGAGGCGCCGGAGCGCGCGCAGCAGCACGGCTGGAAGCTTGAGGCCGCGCACCTCGCCGGCGACACCGTCGTGCAGACGACGCCGCTCGCGGTCGGGTACACCGAGCCGCTTGTCAGGACGGGGATGCTGCGCGTGGCGCGTGACGCCCGTATCGCAGTCGTCGGTCCGAATGGGGCGGGGAAGACCACGCTGGTGCGCACACTCGTCGGCGACCTGGCCGCACTCGAGGGATACGTGCAATCCGCGCCGACCGCGCGGGTCGCATTCCTCGCGCAGGCCCAGCTCGAGTTGGGTGGAGACGAGTCGGTCCTCGACGCCATGAAGCTCGCGAGCGGTATGACCGACGCGGAGGCTCGCGACCATCTCGCGCGTTTCCTTTTCAGAGGGGAAGACGTGTTCAAGAGTGTCGGAGTGCTCTCAGGCGGCGAGAGAAGTCGCCTCGCGTTGGCGCGTCTCGCCGCGCTACACGCAAATCTTCTCGTGTTGGACGAACCCACGAATCACCTCGATCTTCTCGCTCGCGAACAGTTGGAGACAGTTCTCCAAGCGTTCGAAGGGGCACTTCTATTCGTTAGTCATGACCGCTACTTCATCGACAAGCTCGCCTCCGAGATTTGGCCAATAGAGCAGGGCGTGCTGAAGCGATTCGAAGGGAACTGGTCCGCCCTCCAGCGTCTGCGTGCCTCGAACACCGAACTGCCAATGCCAGAGCTGACCGCGCCTGGCGCCGGGGGTGGCACCGCGGAGAGGGTTGCTCGCGACGCGCGGGTGCCCCAGGGGCCCCGTGCGACCGCGCAGGCGCGGTCGCAGACGGGGAAGGGTGCGCGGAGCGAGCGACCCCGTAGCGGGGACAGGACCCCCGGCGCCCAAGGGCGGTCGAACAGACGGGCATCGCCGGTTCGCAGAGTCGACGGCATGCGGGCGCTCGAGGCACGGATCAGTGCGATGGAGCTTCAGCTCCGCCAGCTCTCCGACAAGGTGAGCCAGATCGCGCAGAGCGGGAATTACATGGAGACGCGGCGTGTCGGCGAAGAGTACGCGTCGCTCGAACGCGATCTGAGGACTCTGTATGACGAGTGGGCGAAGGAGAGCGAGAAGAGCGAGTGACAGCGTTCGTCGTGGGACTCACTGGGCCGATGGGTGCGGGGAAGTCGATGGTCGCAGCGATGCTGCGGGAGCTCGGCGCGAAGGTGCTCGACGCCGACGCGCTCGTGCATGACGAGCAGCTTCGCGGAACCGTTGGCTACAGCGCGATCGTGCAGACCTTCGGGACAAAGGTGTTGGGCGAGGACAAGGAGATCGATCGCTCGAAGCTCGCCGCCGAAGTGTTCGGCGATCCCGCGAGGCTCCGCCGTCTCGAGCAGATCCTCCACCCCCGTGTGATCGCTCGCGTCCTCGAGGCGCGCTCGATGCTGCCGGATGACGCGGTGCTCGTCGTCGAGGCCATCAAGCTGCTCGACGGCGAGCTACGCAAGGCGTCCGACCGCATCTGGGTCGTCGTGGCCCCGCGCAAGCTGATGCTCGAGCGGCTCGCCTTACGCGGGATCGGTGAGCGCGAGGCGGCGCTCCGCCTCGCGCAGCAGCTCACCGAAGATCAGTTCCGGGCAGCCGCGGACGTCGTCATCGTGAACGACGGCGACCGCGAACGGACGCGCGAGCGTGTGCGTAACGCCTGGCTAGAGGTCCGCCGAGCTAGGGCGTGATCTTCTGCGGGATGTGGATCTTCCACTCCGGCTGGATGTTGTCGAAGCTTGCGCCCACGGTGCCTGTCGCGCGCTCATCTTTCGGTGCGCGGAGCAGGAGCTGGACGATGCCACCCGATGCCTGCATGTAGCCGATGCGCTCGGCCGTCACGGCGTCGGTGCGGATCACGTAGACGGCGAGGTTCCGCGCGAGGATCGGCACACGCTCGAGGACGATGCGCGCAGAAGCGTCGGTCGCGTTCACGGTCGGGTTCGGGTTCTTGAAGAGCTTGTCCGGAAGGACGTTCATCGTGAACAGTACGTCGACGATGTCACCCGGCTGGATGTTTCCGCCGGCGGCCTGACCGTCTGCCACGGTGATCGACATCGCCCGGTAGCTCGGCGAATTAGCCTGCGGCGCCCCGTCGGCCCCGAGGGAAGCGGCGGGAAACACGACGAAGACTTGACCGTTCGGGCCACCCAGCTTGGTCGGAAGGATCGGCTCACCTACGGAGATCGAGGTGATCGTGATCCGGCCCACGACGTCCTCGGACCTCGTGAGGGCGGCCGGGGGAACGACCTCGGTGTTCATCTTGACGAGCTTGAGGTCCGCCGCCGTGATCTGCGTCTTCGGCGGAATCTCCCGAGCGGCGACCACGATGTTCGAGGTCGGGATCGGGGCGGGAGCCTCGGATTTGGCTGTGTTGGCGACGAAGAAGGTCGTCGCTCCGGCTCCGACAGCGAACAACAGTCCAACAATCAGCACCAGCCGGGCGCGGCGTCGGGATCGATCTTCCACTATTACCTTCCTCTACGGCCCTTTTGTATGCGGTATGGGTCGGCGGCGACTGTAGCAACGGCTTACAACTGAACGGGACTCAAACCGGTGTTGATGCGCGACAATGAGAGCAGCTGCGGGCGGCAATTTCGTACCAGAACGCCTGTTCTAGAATGAGGCGCGCATGCCCCATGGCGAGACACTCCAGGTCCCACTCGACCGACCGGCCGCGAAGGCGCCCTTCCGGCTTGTTTTGCCGTGGGATCTCGCCGGCGACCAGCCCACCGCGGCGGCCGGCCTCACAAACGCGCTTACAGGGGGCGAGCGTCACGTAACGCTTCGCGGCGTCACCGGTTCGGGCAAGACGGTGACGATGGCGAAAGTCATCGCCGATGCCGGGCGGCCGACGCTCGTGCTCGCGCACAACAAGACGCTAGCCGCGCAGCTCTATGGCGAGTTCAAAGAGTTCTTCCCCGAGAACGCGGTGCAGTACTTCGTGTCGTACTACGACTACTACCAGCCCGAGGCGTACATCGCGCGGAGCGACACCTACATCGAGAAGGACAGCTCGCGCAACGAGGAGATCGACCGGATGCGCCACTCGGCGACGCGGTCGTTGTTCGAGCGGCGCGACGTGATCATCGTCGCTTCGGTCTCGTGCATCTACGGCCTGGGTGCACCGGTTGACTACGGTGCGGTGACCGTCCGATTGAAGAAGGGCGAGCGCGTCCGGCGCGACACCGTGCTCCGGCACCTCGTCGACATCCAGTACGAGCGCACGAACACCGATCTCGTGCGGGGCAAGTTCCGGGTCCGTGGCGACACGCTCGAGGTCCAGCCCGCGTATGAAGAGCTCGCCGTTCGCGTGGAGTTCTTCGGCGACGATGTCGAGCGCATCACCGAGCTCGATCCCCTGACCGGCGAGGTCCTCGCCGAGCGCGACAAGATCGACATCTATCCGGCGCGGCACTTCGTGACGCCTCGCGAGAAGCTCCTTGAGGCGATCAAGGACATCGAGGCCGAGCTCGTCGACCGCCTGAAGGAGCTCGAGGACGCGGGCCGGCTGCTCGAGGCGCAGCGGCTGCGGCAGCGGACCAACTTCGATCTCGAGATGCTGCGCGAAACCGGGACGTGCGCGGGTGTCGAGAATTACTCGCGTCACCTCGCGCGCCGGCCCGCGGGAAGCCGGCCATGGACCCTTCTCGATTACTTCCCGCCGGACTTCCTCGCGTTCGTCGACGAGTCCCACATCTCGATGCCGCAGGTGCGCGGCATGTACTTCGGGGATCGTTCTCGGAAGGAAATCCTCGTCGACTACGGCTTCCGGCTCCCGAGCGCGCTCGACAACCGGCCCCTCACCTTCGCCGAGTTCGAGCAGCGCCTCGATCAGGCCATCTACGTGTCGGCGACGCCCGGGCCGTACGAGCTCGAGCATTCCACCCACGTCGTCGAGCAGATCATCCGGCCGACCGGCCTTATCGATCCGCAGATCGAGGTGCGCAAGACCGAGGGGCAGATCGACGATCTCCTCGCCGAGCTGAACCTGCGCGTCGAGAGGGGCCAGCGCGCGATCGTCACGACCCTCACCAAGAAGATGGCCGAGGATCTCGCCGATTACCTCCGCGAGATGGGCGTCAAAGTGCAGTACCTGCACTCGGAGATAGAGACCCTGCAGCGCGTCGAGATCCTCCGCGACCTTCGCCTCGGCGTGTACGACGTGGTCGTCGGGGTGAACCTCCTCCGCGAAGGCATCGACCTCCCCGAGGTCACCCTCGTGGCGATCCTCGACGCTGACAAAGAGGGCTATCTGCGGTCGGAGGGCTCGCTGATCCAGGTGATCGGACGGGCTGCCCGCCACGTTGAAGGCCGAGTGATCATGTACGCCGACCGCGTGACCGCGTCGATGAAAGCCGCGATGGACGAGACGGATCGTCGCCGCGAGATCCAGGTCGCATACAACACGGAACACGGGATCGACCCACAGACCATCGTCAAAGCTATCCGCGACATCGGCCTCCGACTGCGCGACGTCGCCGATGTCGAGGGCGTCAACGAGAAAGCTCGACGACCGCTCGCCGCGGGCTCCCTGCCGAAGGACGAGCTCCTGCGTCTCATCAAGGATCTCGAAGGCCAGATGAAGCGGGCCGCCAAGGACCTCGAGTTCGAGAAGGCGGCCTTGCTGCGCGACGAGGTCGTCGAACTCCGCGGTCTCATGGTGCTCGAGCAGGGACCCGAGAGCCTGGAGGCGTCGGCGGAGCCGGTCGGCACGACCTCACGGGTCATTCGGGCCGGCGGCCGACGGCGGCGGCAGGGTCCCTAGGGCATGCTCGTGGGCGTGCTCACGGCCCTCGGCGTCCTCGGCGCGATCGGCCTGCTCGTCGTGCTGTTCCTGCAGCGCGGCCGCGATGGCATGGACCTCTCGCTCGGGGGCCTGCTGCGCGTGTACCTCTATCTCGCCTCGCTTGCCGGCGTGATCGCGTTCGCGATCGGGCTTGCTGGGATCATCTCGTTCGTCCTCGCCGCGGGGTTCGGGGTTGACGTGATCTACGGCGGCCAGCCTTCTCAGCCGGTGCCTGCGACCATCGCGCCCTGCCCGCCGAATGTGCCGGCATGCACCCCTGCGCCGGTGCCTCCTCCCGTTTTCATTAAGGACAACCGCACCCAGCAGCAAACCCAGGACCTCGTCCGCGGTGTCACATTCGTCATCTTCGGCGGTGTGTTCTGGGGAGCGCACTGGTGGGCACGTCGGACGCTCGCCGGCGTCGCCGACCGCACGAGCGGCCTCCATCGCGGGTACCTGATCCTCGGCACGGCGATCTTCGGCATCGCGACCATCGCGCTCCTGCCGATGGGCATCTATCAGGCGCTCTCGTTCGCGATCGTCCCGCCGGACCAGTTCAGCTTCCGCCCAGGCGCGGGTGAGGCTCTGTCGGGCGGTCTCGCGGCGCTGCCACTGTGGCTCGCCTACCTGTGGCTCGTGCAACGGGGCCTGCGGACCGCGCTGCCCTCACCCCCCACGGCCGCCTGATGCCCCTAGACCACATCCACGTCAAAGGAGCGCGTGAGCACAACCTCAAGAACATCGATGTCCGCATCCCGCGCGACAAGATGGTCGTGATCACCGGGCTATCCGGATCGGGCAAATCGTCACTCGCGTTCGACACGATCTACGCGGAAGGACAGCGCCGCTACGTCGAGTCGCTCTCGGCGTACGCGCGCCAGTTCCTCGGTCAGATGGAGAAGCCCGACGTTGACTTCATCGAGGGGCTCTCGCCCGCGGTCTCCATCGATCAGAAGGGATCGACGCGCAACCCGCGGTCGACGGTCGGCACCGTCACCGAGATCTACGACCACATGCGTCTTCTCTTCGCGCGGGTGGGGGTGCCGCATTGCCCGAATCACGGCATCCCTATCGTCGCGCAGACCGTCCAGGAGATCGTCGACCAGATCAGCGCGATGCCCGAGGGCTCGCGAATCCTCGTGCTCGGCCCGCTCGTGCGCGATCGGAAGGGTGAGCACCAGCAGCTCTTCGCGACGGCCCGGCGCGGCGGCTTCGCGCGGGTGCGCGTGGACGGCTTTGTCCGGGATCTGTCCGAGGACATCACGCTCGACAAGATGAAGAAGCACTCCGTCGAGGTGGTCGTCGACCGTCTCGTCGTTCAGCGCGGTGCCGCGGCGGAGGCGGAGCGCTCGCGGCTCACCGATTCGGTCGAGACGGCCCTGCGGCTCGGCGAGGGCCTCGCGCTGGTCGCCGAGGCCGATGCCAAGGGCGGAGAGCGCCTCTTCTCCGAGCGCCTGGCATGTCCCGAGGGGGACTTCTCGATCGGCGAGATCGAGCCGCGAACGTTCTCGTTCAACTCGCCACACGGCGCGTGCCCAGCGTGCACCGGTCTCGGCACGAAGCTCGAGCCGGACCCCGAGCTGGTCCTCGGCAATCCGGACATCTCGCTGAAGGATGGCGCGGTGCTGCCGTGGCAGAAATCGAGCGGCACGGCGCAGTACCGGATGGCGATCCTCGAAGGCCTCGCCCGCAAGTTCAAGTTCTCGCTCGACACGCCCATCAAGTCGCTACCGAAGAAGGCCATCGACGCGATCCTGAACGGTACCGAGGACGCGCTGAAGCTCACGTATGAGAACCGGAGCGGCCAGCGCCGCTCCTACGAGTACGAGTGGGAGGGCGTGCTGCCCTGGCTCGAGCGTCAGTACCGCGAGACGACGTCGGAGTACATCCGCGCGGACATCGAGCGGTACATGAGCGAGCGGCCTTGCCCCGTTTGCAAGGGCAAGCGCCTAAAGCCGGAGGCGCTCGCGGTCACGATCGGAGGGCGCAACATCGCGGAGGTCACCGCCCTCACGGTGAGCGAGTGTTTCGAGTGGACGACGTCGCTCGAGAAGGATCGCGGGGGGCTCGGCGTCCGTGAGCGCAAGATCGCGAAGCAGGTCCTCAAGGAGATCCGCACGCGTCTCGGGTTCCTGGTCGACGTCGGGCTCGACTACCTGACCGTCGACCGCTCCGCCACCACGCTCTCGGGTGGCGAGGCGCAGCGCATCCGCCTGGCGACACAGATCGGCTCAGGCCTCATGGGCGTCCTCTACATCCTCGACGAGCCGTCGATCGGCCTCCATCAACGCGATAACGCACGACTCATCCGCACGCTCCTCGGCATGCGCGACATCGGCAACACGATCCTCGTGGTCGAGCACGACGAAGAGACCATCCGCACCGCCGATTGGATCGTGGACATCGGCCCCGGCGCGGGGGAGCACGGCGGGGAGGTCGTGGCCGAGGGGACGATCGACGACATCTTGAAGGAGCCGCGATCGATCACCGGGGCGTACCTCTCGGGCCGACGGCGCATCCCGGTGCCGGCGCGCAGGCGGAAGCCGAAGCCCGAGGCGATCGTCGTCCGCGGCGCGCGCGAGCACAACCTCAAGGACATCGACGTGCGGATCCCGCTCGGACAGTTCGTCGCTGTCACCGGAGTGTCGGGCTCGGGGAAGAGCACGCTCGTGAACGAGATCCTCTACCGCCGCCTGGCGCAGATCATCTCGCGCGCGAAGGATCGCCCTGGCGCGCACGACCGGATCGAGGGCGTCGAGTTCATCGACAAGGTCATCGACATCGACCAGTCGCCGATCGGCCGCACGCCGCGGTCCAACCCCGCGACGTACACCGGCCTTTTCACGCCGATCCGCGAGCTGTTCGCCGCCGTCCCCGAGGCGCGCCTGCGCGGGTACACGCCGGGTCGCTTCTCCTTCAACGTGAAAGGAGGGCGCTGCGAAGCCTGCGCGGGCGACGGGATCATCAAGATCGAGATGCAGTTCCTACCCGACGTCTACGTCCCCTGCGAGGTCTGCGGCGGGAAGCGCTACAACCGCGAGGCACTCGAGATCCATTACAAGGGCAGGTCCATCGCCGACATTC
The DNA here is from genome assembly GCA_005881085.1 of Chloroflexota bacterium. Classification (GTDB taxonomy): domain Bacteria; phylum Chloroflexota; class Limnocylindria; order P2-11E; family P2-11E; genus 3-1-20CM-2-70-9. Next base: position 17,042 of record VBGU01000018.1, read on the forward strand.
TCGAGATGACCGTCGAGGAAGCACTCGAGTTCTTCAAGAACGTTCCGATCGCGGAGTCGAAGCTCCGCACGCTGAACGACGTCGGTCTCGGCTACATCCACCTCGGCCAGGCCGCAACGACGCTCTCTGGTGGTGAGGCGCAGCGCATCAAGCTCGCGACCGAGCTCAGCCGGCGCGCCACCGGCCGGACCCTCTACATCCTCGACGAGCCGACGACCGGCCTTCACTTCGCCGACGTCGAGCGCCTCCTCGAGGTACTCCACCGTCTCGTCGACGCGGGGAATACGGTCGTCGTCATCGAGCACAACCTGGACGTCGTGAAGACCGCCGACCACGTCATCGATCTCGGCCCCGAGGGCGGGAAAGCCGGAGGCGAGTTGATCGCGGAGGGAACGCCGGAAGCTGTAGCACGCGTACGGCGCTCGTTCACCGGGCGCTATCTGCGCGAGTTGCTCGCGACGGGCGAGGTGCGCGGTATCGCCTAACCCCAAGAACGCCGGTCGGGCGCGCTTTCGAATTCTTATCAACTTCTCAACGGGCCCGTATCCGTATTCCCGCTGTTTTGTAAGGTCTTCCTACATATCGAATTGACGAGTTCTCCATGGCGGTGGGCCAATGTCCAGCTCACCGCGTGGGATCGCTCTGCGGTGGGGTGGTAGCCCGAGATCCGGGCGAAAAGATGAAGAGGTTTAGCGCGCTGATCGCCCGCACCACGGTCCGCGGAACGTGGGTGACGGGTCGGAAGAGTCGCATGGGGGCGCTCTTTGCGATTGGCATCGCCGGGATCGTCCTGCTCGGTGCTAACGGCCTGTCATCCTCGCCGGGTAGCTCCGCCCTCCACGCTTCTCCTGGGGATGCGCCTGCGTCGCGTGATGCGCAGTCTGGCGTTCACACCTTTCTGACGGGAGCGCTTGGGTCTCCTCGGCCATCAGAGCCCTCGGCTGCGACAGATGACGAAGGTGCAGGCGCCGCGATCGAACCGGGTGGCGGCTACACGTTCCGGCGGGGAGACGCATCCGTAACCATCGCGACGGAGGGCGCCTTACGCGAACCGTGGCAGTGGTACGCCAACGGGGCCGCGCGTGAGACACCCTTCGGGGCCGAGACGGTGATCGTGATGCCCGACAGCACGGAGCAATTCCTAACGGTTGCGCGCCGGCAGGGGCCCACGACGTGGCGGTGGAACCTACGAGCGCCGGGGCTAACCCCGCGGCTTGGCGTGGATGGAACGATCGAGTTCTGGAAAGGGTACAGCCCAACCTCGCTCGTGCTGCTTCCCGTGAGCCTCTTTGACGCTGACGGGAGGCGGATCGGCGAGCCGGGTCTTCGATGGTCACTCGATCCGCAGGGTCCACAGTGGCGGCTCGAGCTCACCTTCGACGACTCAGATCTTCCGGTGCCCTACGTGATCGATCCCGCGATCACCTTCAAGGCAGCGGCTTCCAACGGCAACGCCGGGGCAACGACCCTCAGCATCACCAAGCCCGTAGGAGTTGTCCAGGATGACTTCCTGATCGCGAGCGTGACCGTCAGGGACAACCCGCTGACGATCACTCCCCCTATAGGGTGGACGCTCATACGCAAGGAACCGACCCTTCCCACCACGATCACGCAGGCGATCTATTACAAGGTGGCAGGTCTGTCCGAGCCTGCGAACTATACGTGGACGTTCTCCACCTCGCAGAAGGCATCCGGTGGCATCATCGCCTACACCGGAGTCGACAACGCGATGCCGATCGATGCCTCGAGCGGCGCGTCGGGTAACGGAACGTCTATGACTGCTACCGGAGTCACCACGACGGTCAACAACGCGATGGTCGTCGCCTTCTTCGGAATCGCCAGGAGTACGACCATCACAGCGCCGACGGGAATGACCGAGCGCTACCAAGTGTCGTCGACGATGGACGCCGCCACCACAAGGACGACCTCGGAAGCGGCTGACGTCG
>VBGU01000281.1 GCA_005881085.1 Chloroflexota bacterium
ACGTCATGATCGCGCAGGGCGGCGGCAAGATCATCAACATCGCCTCCGTCGCGGGGCTGGGCGGCGCGATGCCCGAGGTGCTCGATTCGATCGCGTACAACACGAGCAAGGGCGGACTCGTCAACTTCACGCGCGACCTGGCGGTCAAGTGGGGCCGACACAAGATCAACGTGAACGCGATCGCGCCGGGATGGTTCCCGAGCAAGATGTCGAGCGCGATCGTCGAGCGCTGGGGCGACAGGCTCGCGCGCACGATCCCGCTCGGCCGGATCGGCGGCGATGAGGACCTCAAGGGCACGATCGTCTACCTCGCGTCGCGTGCGTCCGACTACATCACCGGGCAGATCCTCGCGGTGGACGGTGGGCACACGGCGTCATGACGACGGACGGCGCCTCGACCATTTCGGTCGAGCTGCGCGAGCGCCTCGTCCCGATCTTCGGCGCGGATATCGCGATCGAGCGACTCGCCCTTCTCGCGGGCGGAGCGTCGAAGGAGGCATGGGCCCTCGACCTCCGCACGCCGCAGGGGAAGCGCGAGCTCCTGGTGCGGCGCGCCGGCGGCGGCGTCATCCATCAGGAGACGCTGACGCTCGAGGACGAGCACCGCCTGCTCGAGGTCGCGTCCGCGGCCGGGGTGCGCGTCCCGCAGCCGTATGGCTACCTCGGGGAGATCGTGGGCCGACCCGCGTTCGTTAGCGAGCGCGTGTCGGGCGAGACGATCGGGCGGCGGATCGTGCAGCGGCCGGAGCTGGCCGGTGCGCGTGAAGTGCTGCCGGCGCAGATGGCCGAGGAGCTTGCGAAGATCCACGCGATCCCGGCCGAGCGCGTGCCATTCCTGGGCGGCATCGGAGCACGCGACGTCCTCGGCCGGCTGACGAAGGAGGTCGATCGCCTCGAGGACGCGCACCCGCCGATCGAGCTCGGGCTCGCCTGGGCGCGACAACGGGCGCCGGAGCCGAGCGAAACGGTCGTCCTCCATGGTGACCTGAGGGTCGGCAACCTCGCGGTCACCGCGACGGGCCTCGGTCACGTGCTCGACTGGGAGTTCGGGCACCGCGGCGACCCGGCCGAAGATGTCGCCTGGCCGCTGGTGCGGGCGTGGCGCTTCGGCGTCGATCAGCTGCGCCTCGGCGGCGTCGGCGATGTCGAGCCGTATCTCGAGCGCTACAACGCGCTCACCGGCCGGCACATCACGCTCGCGTCGCTCGAGTACTGGGAGATCGTCGGCAATCTGAAGTGGGCCATCGGCGCGCTCACCCAGTCGCGCCGGCACCTCTCGGGACAGCAGCGGAGCGTCGAGCTCGCGGTGCTCGGGCGCCTCGCCGCCGAGATGGAGTTCGAGCTCCTTCATCTCGTCGAGCGGGCGGGCTGATGCAGGATCGCCCGAATGCCGCGGAGCTTGCGCAGGCCGTGCGCGAGTTCGTCGAGACCGAAGTGCTCCCCGGGATCGACGACCCGCGGCTCCGGTTCCGCACGCTCGTCGCCGTAAACGGACTCGGCATCCTTGAGCGCGAGATCTCGCTCGGAGCGCCGCTGGTGCGGCGCGAGGTCGGTTCGCTCGCTCGGCTTCTGGGCCACGCGGACCCGCTGCCGGAGGATCTCGAGGAGCTGCGTCGGCGGGCGAGCGAACTCAACCGCGAGCTCGCGCTCCGTATCCGGGCGGGCGACATACCCGAGGGCACGCTCGCGCATCTCGTGGCGACGGTCGCCGATAAGCTGCGGATCGCGAGCCCCCGCTATCTCGAGCGCTACCGCTGAAGCGCGCTCACTCGTATCGGTAGAAGCCACGGCCGGTCTTGCGGCCGTAGTGGCCCGCGCGGTAACGCTCCTCGATACAGCGCGGCGGGCGGTCCTCCTCGCGACCCGACGACGCGTAGATCGCCGAGCGGATCATGAATGCGAGGTCGATCCCGGTGAGGTCCATGAGGCGGAAGGGTCCGAGCGGATGGCCGAGCGCCTTCTCCGCGGCGAGGTCGACCTCCTCGAAAGAGGCATAGCCCTGGTCGACGAGGAAGGTCGCCTCGCGCCCGAGCGCGCGGAGCAGCCGATTCGCGATGAAGCCCTCGATCTCCTTCTTCATCAGGATCGGTCGCTTGCCGACGCGCTGCGCGAACTCGACCAGGAGCGACGCCGTCTCCGCGGAGGTGTGCGGGCCCTGCACCACTTCGACCACTTCCATGACCATCGCCGGGTTGAAGTAGTGGAGATTCGCGACCTGCGCTGGGCGCTTCGTCGCGTCCGCGACCAGGCTCGAGACGAAGGTCGAGGAGTTGGTCGCAAGGATGGCCCGTGGCGGGCACAGTCGGTCGAGCTCGGCGAAGACCTTTCGCTTCACCCCGAGGTCCTCGACGACCGCCTCGATCGCTAGGTCCGCATCCGCAGCGGCCGCCGCGAGGTTCGCCGCGAAGTCCAGGCGCGCCCGCGCCGTCGCCGCTTCTTCCTTTGTCCAGCGGCCCTTCTCGATGCGCCCTGCGATGTACTCGTTGGTCCAGCGCTCCGCCGCCCGCACCTGTTCCGCGTTCGCGTCCCAGAGTCGCACGGCGAATCCGTGGTGCGCCGCGTTCAGCGCGATCTGGCGACCCATGAGGCCCGCACCGACCACGCAGACCCGTTTCAGCTCGTCGATCTTCAACGCGGCCTCCCTGCCGTTTCTTTCACGACGCGTGACGCGCGTTCCTCGTCGGCGAGCGCGCGTCGCAGCACCTTGCCGACCATGCTCTTCGGCAGGTCGGAGCGGAATTCGATCTCCGCCGGGATCTTGAAGCGCGCGAGCGACGAAGCGCAGTGTGTCCGCAGGTCCTCCGCCGTCGCGGAGGCGCCGGGGCGTAGCACGACGAACGCCTTTACGACCTCGCCGCGCTCAGGATCCGGGACGCCGATCGCGGCGGCCTCGAGCACCGCGGGATGCGCGTAAAGCGCCTCCTCGACCTCGCGCGGATAGACGTTGTATCCCGAGACGATGATCAGCTCCTTCTTGCGGTCGACGATGTAGAAGTAGCCGTCCTCGTCCATGCGCGCGACGTCTCCGGTGTAG
>VBGU01000285.1 GCA_005881085.1 Chloroflexota bacterium
GTTCAGTCCGACCGAAAACTTCACGACGTACTTCCGCGTGGCGCTGTTCGCCGGTTTCGCGCTCGCGATGCCGGTTATCCTCTACCAGATCTACGCCTACATCGACCCTGCGCTGCTTCCGAAGGAGCGTCGGTTCATCCGCTTCATGGGGCTGCCGGTCATCGGCCTCTTCATCGCGGGAATGCTGTTCTGCTACTTCGTCCTTCTGCCGAACGCGATCAAGTTCCTCATCAACTTCGGGGACGAGGTCATCAAGAACCAGCTGCGCGCCGCCGATTACCTCTCGTTCGTGACCATCTTCATCCTGGGAATGGGCCTCGTCTTCGAGGTGCCCGTCGTGATCTTCGCGCTGGTGAAGATCCACGTCATCACGCGGCAGATGCTCGCGAAACAGCGCCGCTACGCGATCCTGGCAGCGTTCCTCATCGGCGCGATCATCACGCCGACGCCGGACCCCTTCAACCAGACGCTGGTCGCGGTCCCGATGTATCTCCTTCGCACGCTTCGCCTGAGCTCTTCCAGCCGCGCCTTGAGCTTCGCCTCCGCGCCGAGGTCGGTCGGTACGTAGTACCGCCGGCCTTCGAGCGAATCCGGCAGGTATGTCTCGTCGGGAGCGACGTGTCCTTCGAAGTCGTGCGCGTACTTGTATCCCCGACCATATCCCTGCTCGGCCATGAGCCGGGTGGGCGCATTGCGAAGGTGCAGCGGGACCGGATCGACGCGCGTCTCGGCGAGATCGTGCTGCAGCTCGCCCAATCCGCGCTTCAGCGAGTCCGACTTCGGCGCGAGCGCCAGGTACACCGTCGCCTCGGCGAGCGGGTAGTACGCCTCGGGCATCCCGATCAAGTGCGTGGCCTGTTGCGCCGCGCTCGCGATGACGAGCGCTTGTGGGTCGGCGAGACCCACGTCCTCACCGGCGAGGATGACGATGCGGCGTGCGATGAACATCGGGTCCTCGCCGGCGTCGATCATGCGCATGAGCCAGTAGAGCGCGGCATCCGGGTCCGACCCGCGGACGCTCTTGATGAACGCCGAGATCGTGTCGTAGTGCTGGTCACCGGCGCGGTCGTAGAGCAGCGAACGCCGCTGCAACGCTTCCTTGACCTCGTCGAGCCCGACGGGTCTCTTCCCGTCGGGGCCGGGCACCGCGGCATCCGCCGCGAGCTCGAGCGCGTTGAGCGCCACCCGTGCGTCGCCATTGCTCACCGCGACCAGACCGTCTTCGGCCTCTTTGGTCAGCGCGACCGAACCGCCAAGACCGCGCTCGTCCTCGAGCGCGCGCTTGACGATGAGCCGGACCTCGTCCTCGGTGAGTGGCTTCAGGGTGAAGACACGAGATCGCGACAGGAGCGCGGAGTTGACCTCGAACGAAGGGTTCTCGGTCGTGGCCCCGAGCAGCGTGACATCGCCGTTCTCGACGTACGGCAGCACGACGTCTTGTTGCGCCTTGTTGAAGCGGTGGATCTCGTCGATGAATAGCACGGTGCCCTGGTTCGTGAGACCGCGGAGCTTTCGCGATTCCTCGATGATCTTCCGGAGCTCGGCGACACCGGACGCGACCGCTGAGATCGCGACGAAGCGTGACTTGGTGCGCTTCGCGCCGATCGCGGCGAGCGTCGTCTTCCCAGTGCCCGGCGGACCCCACAGGATCATCGACGGCAGCTGACCCGCCTCCATCGCTTTGCGGAGCACGCGGCCCTTTCCGACGAGATGGCTCTGCCCGACGAATTCATCAAGGTCGCGCGGTCGCATGCGCGCGGCGAGCGGTTGGGCCTGCGCCATTCTCCGATTGTCCCACCGCGACCGATTTGCCGCTTCCCTGACCTATAAACAGTCGCTTATCCTATGAATTCGTGGAACGTGGAGGGATCCTGAGTCCGGCCAGCCTGCGCGAGCTGCGGAGCTACTACCGCGCACTGGGCGACATGAACCGTCTTCGCATCGTGCACATCCTCGTCACCGAGGGCGAGCAACCAGTCTCGGAGCTTGCGCGTCGCCTGCGGATTAGCCAGCCCCTCATGTCCTGGCACCTGCGGCGCTTGCGACGCGCGGGGATCGTGCGGATGGAGCGCGCCGGCCGCGAGGTGCGCTGCTCGTTCGACCGAGAGAAGTTCGCCGAGCTCAACGCCAGCGGCTTCCGTCTGCTCATGAACCGCGCCGAGGCACAGGCGTGAGCCACGGTGTCGTCCCCGACCGCGTCGCGGAGGGCGCGCGCGCGGGCATCGGCCCGCTGGCGCGAGCGCTCGCTGGGATGGGCATCTCCGCAAATGCGGTCACGATCGCCGGTGGCGTGCTGAGCGTCATCGGCGCGGGGCTGCTCGCCGCAGGCATGCCTCTTTTGGCGCTCCTCATCCTGCTGATCGGGACGATCGCCGACACGCTCGACGGACAGATCGCGAAGGCGTCCGGCGGAGGGACACGGCTTGGGGCATTCCTCGATTCCACAGTCGATCGCGTCGCGGATGGCGCGCTCTTCGTCGGCGCGGCCGCGTCGGGCGCGAATCGCGGCCAGCCGCTGCTCCTCTGGGCGTCCCTGGTCGCGCTCGTCTCGTCGTTCCTGGTCCCCTACGTGCGGGCGAAAGCCGAATCCCTCGGCGTGAACGCGAGCGTCGGCCCGGCGCCGCGCGAAGCGCGCATCGTCATCTTCCTCATCGGCCTCGCGGCCTGGGCCCTGTTCGACCTGCAGGTGTTGTTCGTCGCCGCGGTCCTCGCCCTCGCATTCCTCTCATCGATCACATTCGTCCTCCGGGTGGTCCACGTGGGCCGCCAGCTCTCGATCAAAGAAAGGTAGATATCCGAAGGTATGGCGACTGCGACCAAGAGAAAGAAGGCGTCAACAGCGCGAAAGAAGAAGCGGATCCGTGTCGCGATCATCGGTGTCGGCAACTGCGCGAGCTCGCTCGTGCAGGGCGTGCACTACTACCGCAACGCCAAGCCGGGCGACCGTGTCCCCGGGATCATGCACGTCGACCTCGGCGGTTATCACATCCGTGACGTCGACTTCGTCGCTGCTATCGACGTGGACCGGAACAAGGTCGGCAAGGACCTCGCCGATGCGATCTATCAGGCGCCGAACAACACCTACCGATTCGCCGATGTGCCGCGCACAGGAGTGAAGGTCTCTCGCGGGATGACCCACGACGGGATCGGCAAATACCTCTCGGAGATCGTGAAGAAGGCGCCGGGCGCCACCGACGACATCGTCGGGATCCTTCGCGATCGCGAGGTAGACGTCGTCGTGAGCTACCTCCCGGTGGGAAGCGAGGAGGCCACGAAGTGGTACGTCGAGCAGACGCTCGAGGCCGGCTGCGCCTTCATCAACTGCATTCCGGTGTTCATCGCGCGTGAGCCGTACTGGCAGAAGCGCTTTGCCCAGAAGAACCTGCCGATCATCGGCGACGACATCAAGTCTCAGGTGGGGGCCACGATCACGCATCGCGTGCTCACGCGGCTCTTCATGGATCGCGGGGTGCGCCTCGATCGGACCTATCAGCTCAACTTCGGAGGCAATACCGACTTCCTCAACATGCTCGAACGCGAGCGTCTCGAAT
>VBGU01000284.1:0-1221 GCA_005881085.1 Chloroflexota bacterium
CGACCTCGAAGTCCCCAGCTTCCTGAGACGCCGGTGAGCTGAGCGGCGGATCGTCGCTGGTTAATCGTGGGGGCTGGCCCCCACACTCCTCACGTGCGTAGTTAGGCGGCCGCCACGTTCACCACTAGATTTGGTAGCACCCTGTCCCATATCTTGTGTCTGTGAAGTGCCCCGGATGCGGCAATCCCGACACCCGCGTCATCGACTCGCGCGAGGCTGAAGACGGCGACTCGATCCGCCGCCGGCGCGTCTGCGACCGGTGCGAGGAGCGCTTCACCACCTTTGAGCGGAGCGAGTCCGCGCGCATCCAGGTCCTGAAGCGCGACGGCAGCCGCCAGGAGTTCGACCGCCGCAAGCTCGCGAGCGCGATCGGCAAGGCCGCGTCGAAAGGGTTGACCGCCGAGGAGATCGACCGGCTCATCGACGAGCTCGAGGGAAGCGTCAGGCAGAGCGGGGCGTCCGAGATCCCGTCGGGGCGGATCGGCGAGATGGTGCTCGAGCGCCTCGCCGAGCGCGACCCGCTGTCGTACCTCCGCTTCAAGATCGTCTACTCGCGACTCGAGGACATCGACGCGCTCTACGACGAGTTGGCGTCGCTCGTGCGCATTCGCCAGCAGGCGCGCGATCGCCGCGTCGCTGAGCAGATCGCGCTGCCCATCGCCGAGCCCGTTGTCGCCGGTCCGTCGCGCCGTCGCCGGCGATAAGACCCGAGCTCGCTCGGCCTTTACGTCGAAGCCTCGCTCACGCGAGGCTTCTGGTAAGCCGCATCTTCGCGCGGTCCTCTGGGATCTCGACGGCACGCTGACCGACAGCGTGCGCCTGGTCGTCGAGACGATGAGCTCCGTCATCGCGGCGCACGGCGGTCCTCTGCTTCCGTATGAAAAAGTGGGCGAGCTCACCGGTCTTCCGCTCGACGCGATGTTCCGGCTCTTGTGGCCCGACATCGGCGACGCCGATGTGGAGCGCTATCGCGTCGAGTACCGCACGTTGTACGACGCCGTCGCGATCCCGGCGACGCGCCTATACCGCGGCGCGCGGACGACGCTCCGCGACTTCCACGCGGCCGGAGTGCTGCAGGCGACCGTCACCGGTAAGCGGGCGGCCGATTGCGAGCGGATCCTGCGCGGGCTCGGCATTAAGAAGGACATCGAGGTCTACCTGGGCGGCGATTCGGCGCCGCGCCCGAAGCCCGCGCCTGACCTGGCGCAGCACGCGATGACC
>VBGU01000284.1:1312-4733 GCA_005881085.1 Chloroflexota bacterium
GTTCGCCACTGCCAGATGCCGAACGCAGCGTGCGCACGTGGCGCGAGCTACGTGGCGCCGTGCTCGCGCTGGGCGGGCCCAAGCCCGGCATACTCGGTCGTGGTGGTCCTCTCCGATCGTGACATCCGCGCGGCGATCGACGCAGGCCGCATCGGGATCGACCCGTTCGATCCGAAGTGCGTGCAACCCGCGTCGGTCGACATCCGCCTCGACTACCGCTTTCGCGTGTTCCGCTCCAGCCGTCACGCGTTCATCGACCTCGCACGGCCACTCGACGACATCACCGAGCTCGTCGAAATACCCGCCAAGACCCCTTTCATCCTCCACCCTGGCGAGTTCGTCCTCGGCTCGACACGGGAACGCATCCGGTTACCCGACGACATGGTCTCGCGGGTGGAGGGGAAGAGCTCGCTGGGCCGGCTTGGCCTGCTCATCCACAGCACCGCGGGATTCATCGACCCGGCGTGGGACGGTCACATCACGCTCGAGCTCTCGAACGTGAACACGATCCCGATCACCCTGTACGCGGGCATGCGGATCGGTCAGCTGTCGTTTTTCCCGCTCTCCAGCCCCGCAGAGCGCCCGTACGGGTCGCCCGAGCTCGGCTCCTCCTATCAAGGACAGACCGGGCCGACGCCGTCGCGGTACCGGCTGGACGTGTAGCGGCTGTGTGCACCACCTGCCTCTTGATCGTCTTCGTCGAGGCCTTCATCAACGTGCTCGCCGGCGCTTTGACGCTCGCGATCTTCGTCCGCGTCATCCTCTCGTGGATCCCGAACGCGCGTCTGCCGTTCGGTCTCGGCGACTTCGTCTTCGGGGTCAGCGAGCCGATCCTGTCGCCGATCCGGCGCGCGATGCCCTTCTTCGGCGGTATCGACTTCTCGCCGTTCGTCGCACTCATCGCTATTCAGATCGTGTCGGGTCTGATCCTCCGCGCGCTCCCCTCGGCGATCTGATCGGCCGATGGCGGAGCGCATGACGATTCCGGTGCGGGTTATCCCCCGGGCCGGGGCGGATCGGATCGATGTAGTGCGTGCCGGTCGTCTTGTCATCCGGGTCTCGGCGGCGCCTGAGGCCGGCGCTGCGAATGCCGCCGCCCGAGCAGTGCTGGCATCGGCGCTTGGGCTGCGAACGACAGACGTGCGACTCGAGCGGGGGAGCACCTCCCGCGACAAAGAGCTCAGCATCCCGACGTACGCCAAAGCCGCGCTCGCGGAAATCTCGACGAGCAAGTCGGCGCCGGGGGTGGCACGGCGTAGGGAATCGCTCGCGAAGCGCGGGTTCCCCGGGGCCCCAGTGCCGCGACCGCTCGGCGGTCGCGGGGCACTGGGGAGGGTGCGCGGAGCGAGCGATCCCGGAGCCGGGACAGGACCCCCGGCGCGATCGCTCGGAGACGGATTGAAATAGGAGTGCAGGCTGGGGCGTACAGGAGGGGAATGGCCGCGAGTGTTGCCCTGCGCATCGACCTGCCGATGACCCGGCTGGCTTCGCCCGTGACCTTCGTGGATGGCGTCCGCGAGCATCAGGACGAGGTCTACGGCGTCGCGCTCCGCATTACGGGCGATCGTGACGCGGCGCTCGACGTCGCGAGCTCGACCTTCCTCAAGGCCTACCGGGCGTTCGACCGCTATGACCAGACCCGGCCGCTTCGACACTGGCTGCTGCGAATCGCGACCAACGAGGCGATCACCTACGTGCGGAAGCGCGGGCGCGAGCTGCGGCGTCGCGTGGAGGTGGAGCACGCGAGCGCGCTCGCCGACCCCATGGCTACGCCCGACGCCGAATCGGTCGCGCGCGAGGATCGCGCACGGGTCCGTGCCGCGGTGGCCACACTGCCCGAGCTCTATCGCGTTGTGATCGTGCTTCGCTATTTCAACGACCTCAGCGTCGACGAGATCGCGCACGTCACCGGACGGCCCGCGTCCACCGTCGGCGTGCAGCTCCTCCGTGGGCGCGGACTCCTCCGCGGCTCACTCGAGGCCGGGCGATGAGAAGCGAACGCAGGGACGAGAGCCTGTTCGATGAGGCGCAGCTTCGCCGCGCGCTTCGCCTCGACGCGGCCGAGCTTCCGCCTCGCATCGATGTCGCGGCGATCGCCGCACGCGCCCGAGCGGACCGACCGGGGTTCGCGGCGGCGTCGCTCGTGTCGACCCTCTTCGCGGGGGTCGCCGCCGCGGCGCTCGTCGGCCTGATCGCGGTGGCGTTCTCCGCGGTCGCCCCCTCGGTGGCATCAGACGTCTTCGCAGCCGCGATCGAAACGCTCACGCGCGTCGCGATCCCAGCGAGCGCGCTGCTGTCCCTGGCAGAGCAACCCACCGTTCCGGTTGCGGCCATCGCCGCTCTGGCAGTCGCGATCGCTTACGAATACGCGCAGCGAAGGGAGCCCGTCCGTGAAGTCACGTCTTGAGCGCAGCAACACCAACCGAGTTATCGGCGGCGTCTGCGGAGGCATCGCCGAATACCTGGCCGTCGATGCGACGCTCGTGCGTGTCGTGTTCGTGTTTACCGCATTCATTACCGCGGGGCTCTTTGTTCTCGCGTACATCGTTCTGCTCGTCTTGATGCCGCAGCCGGGTCAGGCCGCCCCCTTCACATCGGCCCCGCCGCCCGCGGCGGCCCCCGACACGACAGCGCGCATGGATGCCGGCTCCACTTCAACGCCGCCGGCGACCGTGGCACCGGTCGATCCCGCGGTGCATGCGGCCGAGGCAGAGCGCCGCCGGATGGCGTTCGGCTACCTCCTGATCGCGGTCGGCGTCGCGTTCTTTCTGAGCAACGCGGGGGCTTTCCGGTTCGTGCAGTGGCAGTTCCTCTGGCCGCTCGTCCTCATCGGCATCGGTGTTCTCTTCCTCATGCAGCGAGTGCGGTCGTGAACGCCCGTCCCGGGCGCGGCGTGTTCTGGCCGCTGCTGCTCATCGCTCTCGGACTCATCTTCCTGTTGCAGAACTTCGGGATCATCTCGGGTGTGTCGTGGCTTGCCGTCGCGAGCCTGTGGCCGTTGCTCCTGGTCCTCGTCGGCCTCGATATCGCGTTCGCGCGCCGCTGGCCGCTGCCCACGCTTGCGGTCGAGGTCGCTGTGATCGCGGCGGGCCTCGCGCTCGTCGCGTACTCGCCCAACCTTTCGCCCGGGATTTTCGTCTTCGGCGACGGTGGCGGCACCGGGCAGACCGACGTTGCCCTGCCGCGGGGCGCGACCCAGCTCAATCTGACGCTCAACGGGGGCGCGACCCGCAGCTATCACGTCAGCGGCGGCGCGAGTCAGCTGGTCGAGGCGCACAGTGCGAACCCCGATCTGCGGTTGCGTGTGTCGGGGGGCAGCAACGGGCGCGCCGACGTGCGGCTCGACCAAGCATCGAGCGGATTCTTCCACCCGATCGACGCTGGCGACGTCCAGATCCGTCTCGCGAGCGACGTGCCCACC
>VBGU01000284.1:4758-5034 GCA_005881085.1 Chloroflexota bacterium
GTGCGCGTGACCGACGCGCGGGTCAACATCGGGGCATCCTCGATGCGGTTCTCCCTGCCGAAGCCAAGCGGCGACGTCGCGATCCGGATGAACGGCGGCGCATCCAACATCGTGCTCGTCGTTCCCGATGGCGTCGACGCGCGGATCGCGACGACCGGCGGCCTGCTGTCGCTGCGCAGCGACAACACGCGCCTCGGTTCCGGCGGTGGAACAGGTGGGTGCGTCGCATGCGGCAGCTCCGTCGAGACGAGTGGCTACAAGGCCGCGCACGATCGC
>VBGU01000291.1 GCA_005881085.1 Chloroflexota bacterium
AACGGACCGCGCACCCGCGCCGGTCGGACCGTATAGCCAGGCGATCGTCGCGGGCGACCTCGTGTTCTGTGCGGGGCAGCTGGCGCTCGACGCGCAGACGGGCCAGCTCGTCGGCGGCGACGACGTGCGCGCGCAAACACGGCGCGTTCTCGACAACCTGGCTGCGGTACTGGTCTCGGCGGACTCATCGCTCGACCGCGTAACAAAGACGACGGTCTTTCTCGCGGACCTCGCCGATTTCCCGGCGATGAACGAGGTCTACGCCGAGCGGTTCGGGACTCACAAGCCGGCGCGGTCGACTGTCGGCGCCTCTCTGCTGCGCGGTGCGAAGGTCGAGATCGACTGCATCGCGGTGCGCCGCAACGTCTAGAACCGAGAGCGCGGGGGCCGGGGGGCAGAGCCCCCCGATTCGTGTCATCGCGACCGCGGGGCATGTCGATCACGGCAAGTCGACGCTGATCACGGCGCTGACCGGGATCGACCCCGATCGCCTCCGCGAGGAGCGCGAGCGCGGCATGACCATCGATCTTGGTTTCGCCTGGCTTCGTGTGGCGTCCGGCGACGAGGTCGGCATCGTCGACGTCCCGGGACACCAGGATTTCATCCGGAACATGCTCGCGGGCGTCGGTCCGGTCGACGCCGTGCTGCTCGTCGTCGCGCTCGACGAAGGCGTGATGCCGCAGACACGCGAGCATCTCGCGATCCTCGGGGTGCTCGGGGTCGACCGGGGCGTCGTCGCCCTGACCAAACGCGATCTGGTCGACGACGAATGGGCATCGCTCGCGCGCGCCGACGTCGCCGCGGCGCTTCAAGGAACAGCACTCGCGGGCGCGCCGATGGTCGAGGTCTCGGCGACGGCGAAGACCGGACTCGCCGACCTCGTCGCGGCGCTCGAGTCGGTGCTCGCGACCGCGCCGGCGCGGCGCGACCTCGGCAGACCGCGTCTCGCGATCGATCGGGCCTTCACGCTCACGGGCTTCGGCACCGTGGTCACCGGCACGCTCGTCGATGGGGCGTTCGCCGTCGGCGACGAGATCGAGATCCTGCCCACCGGCCAGCGCGCGCGGGTTCGCGGGATCCAGACCCACAAACGCGCGCTGGAGTCCGCGAGCCCAGGAAGCCGCGTCGCGTTGAATCTCGCCGGGGTTGAGAAGGACGAGCTCGAGCGCGGGATGGTCGTGGTCAATCCCGGGACGCTTGCGCCGGTCTCGGTGCTGTCGGCCCGTCTCGACG
>VBGU01000290.1 GCA_005881085.1 Chloroflexota bacterium
CGCGTCCGCCGAGGATGCGGTCGTGGTGAACAACAATGCCGCTGCGGTCCTGCTCGCCCTCGCGGCCCTCGCGTCGCGCAAGGAGGTCATCGTCGCGCGCGGCGAGCTGGTCGAGATCGGCGGCGGCTTCCGCATCCCGGACGTGTTGCGGCGCTCGGGCGCGAAGCTCGTCGAGGTTGGCACCACCAACCGCACTTACGCACGCGACTACGCCGGCGCGATCAACGAGAAGACCGGGGCGATCCTCCGCGTACACGAGAGCAACTTCAAGAT
>VBGU01000292.1 GCA_005881085.1 Chloroflexota bacterium
CTCGCCGCCCTCGACGTCCCCCGCACGACCGACGAGGCCGGAGCGCGAAGCGGTCTTGATGCGCGCGAACGTGACGCGGCCGAACGCGAGCTGCTCGAGAGCGGGCGGGCGATATCGCTCGCCGACGCGGTCGTATCGCGCGAATCCTTCGACGCTATGGCGACCCGGATCGAGCGCGCCCTCGCCGCGACCCATCGGCGCGCTCCGCTTCGGGCGGGCGCGCCGCGGGAAGAGATCCGTTCGTCGGTGGATCTCCCGCCGAA
>VBGU01000293.1 GCA_005881085.1 Chloroflexota bacterium
TGGCGACTTCCCGTTGGACATGCTCCGACACGATTGCGCGTATCCAGCGGACGAGGAGAGCGTGGCAGCGATCATGGCCGGCCTACGCTGGGCGGCCTCGCGAAAGCGATCCCGCGAGGTGCTGGTGGTACGACTCGTGTCGCATCGTGCCCCGACGTCGGAACGCTGGCGCTCCTTCGGCTGGACAGTCACGGCGTCGCGGCCGATCCTGAGAAACGCGGCACCCCGTGACGACAGCTAGGCCCTCGGGGCGTGAGCCTTCGCGACGTCGCCGATGATCCCGGCGAGCTCGCGGGGGCGCGACCACATCGGCCAGTGGCTCGTCGGCAGGTCGACATAGGTGACGTTGCGCAAGTCGGTGAGACCCCCGAGCCACGCCTGGCCTTGCTTGACGGCATCCTTGTACTGCTCGGACGTGTACCCCGTGCACACGACCGTGCTCGGCACGTCGAGCCGCGCGTCGTTGGTCAGTCTGGCCGCCTCACGCAGTGCGGCGCCCGGCTCGGGAATGGCCCGCCGCCGGAACG
Source organism: Chloroflexota bacterium (assembly GCA_005881085.1). GTDB lineage: Bacteria > Chloroflexota > Limnocylindria > P2-11E > P2-11E > 3-1-20CM-2-70-9. Next base: position 528 of record VBGU01000293.1, read on the forward strand.
TCTCGAGCTGCTCCTCACTGAGCCCGTCGAGGTTTTCATTCTCGGCGAGCTCCTTCGGCGACGGCAGAGGCTTCTCTAGATCTTTGAAGTCGGCGTCGAGCGCGCCCTTCGCTGGGCCGGTGTCGACGTAGACCATCGCTGCGATCAGCTCGGGGACGCGGTCGCTCGCGCCGTAGCCGGGTGCCCCGGCCCCGCTGTGCACGGCGAGGACGACGGGGACGCCCGCCGCCCTGACCGCATCGCAGATCGCCTCGACGTGGTCCGACATCGTGATCTTGGATCGGTCGGCAT
>VBGU01000282.1 GCA_005881085.1 Chloroflexota bacterium
AATAGAGCCGCCGTGCCGCCGAGTCGACGGCCACGAGGTCAGACGTGCCGCTCGTCGCGAGGCTCGCGACAGACCCGGTGGCTGGATTCACGACCGAAACAGTTGGGTTCGTCGTCGCGCCGCTGTTCGCCACAAATACGCGTCCGTCGCTGGGGTCGACGGCTATGCCGAATGGCTGATGTCCGACCGGCCAGGTTGCCGCGATTCCATTGGCGTCACCCCGCTGCGTAAGAGCGCTCGACGCGAAGAGCGCAGCGGCGAGGGCGACGATGAAAAGCCGACGCATTTCCCGGCAAGGCTCGCTTGACTGGCCGGTCCGGGCAATTGACCGGTAGTCCCAGGACGTTCGGCTAGTCCATCACGCGCTGCAGCCACCAGGCGCCCGAGCGCCTGTCTCCATAAACATCGCACACGAGACCGTCCGCCGTCCGAAGGGTCACGTAGTCGCGCGAAACGCCCTCCTTCCACCAGTCGGCTTCCACGCGCCAGCGGCGCAATTGTTCGACGACGGTATGACTGTGTCCTGCAACGACAAGCGCAACGAGCTCGCCTTCGTCCCAGACCAGCTTCGCGGGAAGCGGTTCGGCAAAGAGTCTCATGCGTATTCTTCCGACATCGCAAAGTTTTCAGCGACCCTCACCCTGCGCCGCAATGGCCAGATCACTCTTCCTGCGGAGCTCCGCCGCCGCATGCGCGCGTCCGAGGGTGATGTTCTCGTGGCCGAGGTCCGCACTCCGGACGAGATCGTTCTCCGCAAGAAGAGCCTCGTCGACGCGTCGCAGGCGTACTTCCGGACGGATGAATGGCAGCGAGGTGAACGCGAAGCGCAGGAGGATATCCGGCGTGGACGCGTGAAGCGCTTCCGTTCCGCCAAAGCGCTCATCTCTGACTTGAAGCGGTGATCTTTTCTGCGAAATGTGGGCTCGCACGATGCGATGCTCGGGCGGCCGTGACCTTGCCTCACGCGATCACCTCGACCCATTCGCTCTCGCGCTCGGGTAGGCGCGCGGCATCGTCCGCGACGCGCGCGCGAAGCACCGCGCCTTTGCCGAGCTTCGCGCGGAGATAGCGCGCCGTCGCGATCGCCTCCTCCTCGCGCGCGCCGTCGGGCGCGAAGAGGCCGATCTGCCGACCACGCGCCGCCTCCACCTCGGGCACCTCGAGCGCGCAGCCGGTCACCAGGCCGAGCTCGCGACGCTCCTCGAGCGCCCACCGAAGCGAGCGCAGAAGCGCGGCGGCCTCGCGGGTCGGCGGAAGCACGGTGCGCTCGATCCGCAGCGGGCCCGCGTCTTCGCGATCGAGTCGCAGATCGAGCCGCAGCGCGGCGAAGCCATCTCGCGCGAGCGCCGCGGAAATCTCGTCGACCACGACTCGGAGGGCGAACACGAGCTGCTCCCGCGAGCCGATCGCGTCGTCCCACCCGCGACGCGCGCGAATCCGACGCGGCGGGGCCGATGCGCGGACCATGTCCCCGTACTCGCCGCGCGCGAGCGCGTGGGCCCGGGCCACGGCACTCCCGAACCGATCGAAGACCGACCCGCGCGGCAGATCCGCGAACTCGCCGACGGTCCGCAGACCGAGCAGTCGCAGCTCTTCGTGGACCTTCGGGTCGACCGGCACCACGTCGAGCGGCAGCGCCGCGAGGAACGCGCGGCCGTCGTCGACCGAACGCACCTCTCCCGGCGGCGTTCGCTCCGCGAGGACGCGCGCGACGAACGGGGTCGGCGCGATCCCGGCCGACGCGCGAGCGCCGACTCGCGTGCAACGCGCCAACACGTTCCGCGCGACCCGAGCGGGCGCACCGAGAAGGTCTTCAGTGCCGGCGAGGTCGCAGGCGAACGCGCCGGGATCGAGCACGCCGACGCGCGGGAGAGCGGCATGGAGCGTCGCGAGCAACCGGCCATGCAGTTCGGGCGCGTCCGTCACGACGATCGCGAGCGTGACCGGATCTCTCATACGGCGACCGTCGCGAGATCGGCGCGCGTCCCAAGGTCGGCGAGCGCGCCGTCGAGCGACGTGACGCAGAAGAGCGCGCGATCGCTTGTGTGGGCGCGCCCAACCGCGAACGACCACCCCACGGTGCGGTCGAACCGACGCTCCCACGCGACGCGTTCGAAGACGAACGTTGGGATCGCGACGCGTCGCCCACGCTCGCCGGCCACGACGAGAAGTGCGGCGGGCGATCCTCGGACCGCGGACAGCGCCGGCGCGATGTCATCGACATTCACCCCACCGAACGCCGGGTCGCCGACGTCGACAACGACGAGACGGAAGCCCTCGCTGCGCAGCGCCGCGGCTGCCGCGAGCGCGAGACCCGTGCCGCGCGCGCGCACGACGACGAGCCGGTCGAGATCGACGTTCGCCCGCTGTGCGGCAAGCGGATCAAACGAGGCCGTCGGATCGATCCATGCGGCCATCCCGCCCTGCGCCTGTGCTGAGGCGGTCGCGCGGAGGGCGAGCTGCAGCTTTCCCACGCTCGGTGGACCGACGAACGCGATGGGCTCGCCAGCGACAAGGCCACCGCCAATGACACGATCGAGTGACGATTTCGTCGCGATGACGAGCTCGCTGCGATGGCGCTCGCTTGTGTGTCCACGCGCAAGCGCATGTACGCCAAAGCGTCCTTCGATGCGCGCCATAGCACCGGCCAGTCCGTTCGCTGCCACATCGCTCCCCTTGACCGTTCGCGAACCGCCCGTTTCAGCCCTGCAGCTGGCCACATTCAGGTGTTAGAACGGATGTTCTAGAGAGTACCCGAAGCCGCGGACTCTTGTCAACGCGGCTTCTGAGCGAGATTTGTGGCCGTAATCGTGCAGCCCCGCTGATCATGAATAGGGCCGCACCAGGGCGTTGCGCTGACTGCGGGTCGGATGCCTACATCCAGCTCGCTGTCGGGGACGCGATGCTCTGCGCGCATTGCTATCAGGAGCGAGTCGGAGTCTTGAAGAAGACTGCCGGACGCAAGGGCGGCGAGCGCACGATCTCGAAGCCAGCCTCGGTTCTGCCTCGCCCGGGCTAGACGCTCGTCGCGGCGCGCGAGCGCGCCGTCGCGACCGCCTCACGTAGCGCAGTGACGCGAAGCGCCGCATAGCCTGCGAGCAGGGTCACGATCACACCGCCGACCAAGAACGCGTTGTTTATCCCGACCAGCGTGCCGACCGATCCGAGGACCATCTGCCCGAGGGGCATGAACCCGATGAAGACCATCGTCTGCACGCTCATCACCCGTCCCCGCAGGGCGTCGGGTGTACGGGTCTGCATGAGCGTGTTCGCCATTCCCAAA
>VBGU01000283.1 GCA_005881085.1 Chloroflexota bacterium
ATCCTTGCGTCCTTCACGCCTCCCGCTGGTACGACAATCGCGTCGTGGTTCGTCGCTTATCGCCGCGCCGGGACGACCACGGACGTGCTGCTCGCGAACGCGACCGGAGCGCCTCCGACGCCGCTTGCGACTTTTGATCCGACGCGCCTGCCGAACGGCATGTACGCGATCACGGTGAGCGCGACGTCCAACAACGGCGGTACCGAGGCGGCAACGGTCTACGTGACCGTCGACGGCTCGCTCAAGCCGGGCCGCTACGTGACGAAGTACCTGGACCTCGCCGCGACCGTCGCCGGGCTGCCGATGCAGGTCGTCCGCAGTTACGACAGTTTCGACAAGTCGGTCGGCGACTTCGGCGTCGGTTGGAGGGTCGAGCTCGCGACGTTCCGCGTCGCGTCCGGCCGCCCGCTCGGGCTGGGTGGATGGACGCAGTACAACGCGCAGTGCTTCATCGGTCTCTGTCTCACCGCATTCCGCACGTCCGTGGCGCACGCCGTCACGGTCACGTGGCCCGGCGGGCGCCAGGAGATCTTCGACTTCACACCCGACGGCGGCACGAACATCTTCTGGACCGGCAGCGCGAAGTTCACCGGGCGACCCGGAACGACTTCGAACCTCCAGGCTCTCGGCAACACCGGCCTCGACTACTTCGCCGACGGCAACCTCTACAGCGGCGGCGCGGTCTACGACCCGCAGCAGTTCCGGCTCACCACGAAGGACGGCCGCGTGTTCGTTCTCGACAGAACGCTCGGGCTGGTCTCGGAACGGGACGCGTTCGGCAACGGACTCAACATCGACTCGGCGGGCGTGCACTCGTTCATCGGGTCGACCCCAGGTCCGTCGATCACGTTCCATCGGGACGGAGGCGGCCGCCTCGTCGAGATCGATGGACCGCTCGCGGGTCAGCGGCTCCTCTACGGCTATCCGCTCACGAACGCGCTCGGAACCTTCACCGACGCGATGGGCCGCATGTACACGTACTCGTACGACCCCGCGACCGGCAACCTGCGCCTCGCGGCGGATCCGAGCGGCGTGCCCATCCAAACGCTCACCTACGACGCGAACGGTCGCCTCGCGTCGATCGCGAACGGCAACCAGCCGCCGACGACGATCACGACGAGCTCGGATCTCCGGCAGCAAACGATCCTCGATCCGAACGGGCGCCTCACGACGGTGCTCGTGTCAAACGATCGGGGCGACATCGTCGAGCGCGACGACATCTTCGATGGCACGACGATCCGGAACACGTTCGCGTACGACGCGGTCGGACACCTCCTGAGCGCAACGGACCCACTCGGGAACACCACGACGATCGAATACGACGAGTCCGCCACCGCGGCGAACGGGAACCTCCTTTCGGTGACCGCAAACGGCCGCACCTGGCGGTTCGAGAACTACAACGTGCTCGGCGAGCCCGGCCTCATCCGGAGACCCGACGGAACCGTGCTCGTCACGCTCATCGCCGATCCGGTGACCGGTGCCCTTCAAAGCACGCAGGCGCCCGGGGAGCCGGCGACGAACTTCACGTACTGGCCGATGGGCCGGCTCCGCTCGGTGACGGACCCCGGCGGCCGCACCGTCAACTACACGTACGACGCGAATGGCAACCCCGCGTCGGCCAGCGACAGCGCTGGGCGGAGCGTCTCCTTCGTCGCCGACGCGACCGGCGCGGTCCGTTCGGTGACCGACCAGTCCGGTCACGCGACGACGTTCGATTACAACGCCGACGGAACGCTCGCTGGGGTGACAAACGCGAATACCCGCCAATGGAAGTACTTCTACGACAACGCGCAGCGGCTCTACGAGGCGCGCGATCCTCTCGGGCACTCGGCGTTCTACGAATACAACGACCTCGGACTGCTCGCGAAGCGGACCGATCGCACCGGAGCGGTCACCACGTACACGTACGACGTCGACGGCCTGCTGACACGCGTGGTCCGACCCGGCAGTGACGCTCTGAACTTCCGCTTCGACGCGCTCGGGCGGCTCATCGCGGCCGACAACTCGAGCAGCCACGTCGACCGGGGTTACGACGCCGGCAATCGCCTGTTGTCTGAGACGACCTGTGCGAACACGGGCTCGATCGCGACGCCGTGCGGGCCGGCGAGCCCATCCGCGGCACAGCCGACGGTGAGGCTGAGCTACGACTACTTCGCCGACGATCGCCTCCGGTCCGTCACGAGCTCGGATGCCGGCGCGCTGCAATACGGCTACGACGCGCTCGGCCGGCTGAGCTCGATCCAGTACGACGGGCAAGCCGCGTTCGGGTTCGCCTACGACGCGCTCGGGCGACTCGCCACGCTCACGCGGCCGAACGGCATCAGCGACACGTTCGCCTACGACGCGGCGGGCGCGCTCGTCGGGCGTGACGCCGCGCTCGGCGGGAGTCCCGTCGCGCGCTTCGACTACGCGCTGGATCCCGTAACCGGACGCAGGAGCTCGTTGACGGATAACGACGGCACGCACAGCTACGCATACGACGCGGACGGCTCGCTGCGGTCGGCGACCCACCCGGCGGCCTCAGGACTCGCGAACGAGTCCTACGCGTACGACGCGGCGGGGAACCGGAGCTCCGGCGGCGTGACGTCAACGTACGACGCGGCCAATCGCCTTGTCTCGGACGGCGCGTTCTCCTACGTCTTCGACGACAACGGCGATCTCGCGACCAAGACGCCCTCAGGCGGCGGCTCGCCGACGCGCTATGCGTGGAACGCCGATCACCAGCTCGTCGGCATCACCTACCCCGACGGGACCGCGAGCAGCTACCGCTACGACCCCTTCGGAAGGCGGATCGCGGTCAACGACAACGGCCACGAGACGCGCTTCACCTACGACGCCCTCGGCGTGCACGCGGACTACGACGACCACAACGTCCTCGCAGCGAGCTACGTCGGCGGTCTCGAACAGCTCGCGGCGGGACAGGCCACGTTCTATCTCTCCGATGCGCAGGGGACCGTGCGCGCGCTCACCGATGCGTCCGGGTCCGTGACCGGCAGTTATGCCTACGACAGCTTCGGCAAGCCCGCAGCGGGCAACGCCGCGCCGTCTCGTAGCACCTTCACGGGTTATCAGTACGACCAGGCGAGCGGCCTCTATTACGCGGGCGCGCGCTACTACGACCCGAGCACCGGGCGCTTCCTGAGCGAGGATCCCCTTCCCTCGGTGAACCGGTACCCCTACGCCGCGAATGACCCGGTCGACAACGTGGACGTCCTCGGCATGGGAGTGGGCGAGTACGCCGAGCTTCTGTCGGCGGACCTCAACAACGCGCAGTGCGTCGCGGGCTTCGCCGACGCGATCGCCGGGCCGTCGCTGGCCGCGGCCAGTGACGCGTTGAGCGGCTCCGTCCCCACGTCCGCGGAGCATCGCTGGCGCGCTCGTCCTGAACGGCGCGCAATGCGCGCTCGGCGCGGTCGGCGCGCGCAGCCGGCCGATCGGGGCGACCGGCAAGATCGGCGAGGACGCGCTCGCGAAGCTTGGCGGCAAGCCACAGTTCTTCCGGACGAGTCAGGGTGCGCGCTTTGTCGACCGGCTCGTGGACGGCATCGCGCACGAATCCAAGGTCGGGTACGCGTCGCTCACCGAATTCGTGAGCCGGCAGGTCGCGAAGGATGTCGAGCTCATTCACTCGGGTCAGGTCGACGGCGCGGTCTGGCACTTCTTCAGAAGCCCGGTCACGGGTGAAATCGGTCCGAGCGCTCCGTTGTACCAATTGCTCGACCAGAACGGCATCGGCATAGTCATCCACTGGTGACGTATCGCACCATCCAGCCGCCTTTCACGCTCGAGTTCCGCACGATGCCGAAGGACGAGCTCCGCGCGTACTACCGCTGGTTCCTCGAACGCGTTCCGGAGCGGATCGCCGAGCTGCAGAAGGCGGTGAACGAGACCGCCGGATACGAAAGCTGGCGCGCCGACGGGACGCCCGCGTCGCTCGACGCGCTCGGCAGGTGGTTCGTGGCCCAGGTCGAGACTCGACCCCGGACCGAGAAGGAGCTTGACGAGATCAAAGCCGATCTGCCGTACCCCATCGCCGTCTCGCCGAGTGACCTCACGAACCGCACCTTTTCGCTCGCGATGGACATCGGCATCTACCTGAGTCAGGTGCTGATGACGAACGTTCCCGGCCTGCGGTGGGAGCATCCCCTCGGCAGCCCGAATTTCGTCGACTACGGCCAGCCGGTCCTGCGCGGATCGGGGCGCGTCCCGATGAATCCGGTGCGGCTCATGGTCACGCTCGCGTACGGGATCGCCAGGCAGACCCAAGGTGGCCAGCGCCTGCGGGAGCTCTACGACCTCTGGTCTCAGAAGCTGGTAGCCGGCGAGTAGGCGCCGGTCCACGCGTGGCAGGGCGATTGCACGTCCTCCAGGCGGGCGAGCGGGCCGTTTCTTATCTTCGCGCGCTAGTTTCGCGAAGGAGAAGTGACGAGGGGCATGCGCACGAGGCTCGGTTTCGCGCTTCCGCTGATCGCGGCGCTCCTCGTCGCGGGCTGCGGCGGGCTCGGCTCGAGCGGCGCGGTCTGTCCCGGCCCCACGCTGGAGCCGGTGACCAAGCCTGGCGGCGCGGGCGAATCCGTCACCTACGGCTTCCTCATCGATCGGGCGTACACCGGTGACGCGAAGCGCTCTCCTTCTTATCCCTGGCCGCAGCTCCCCATGACCGCGCTCAACACGGTCGCCGGCGCGCTCACGAACCTCGATCTGCGTCCGGGCGACTCGGTGTTCGGCACGTGGATCAGCCACAACTCGAACGACATGCGGGAGATCTTCCTGCCGCTGAGCCAGGTGCCCAAGTCCTCGGCCGCCGAGTATCCGGCGGCGCCCACGCTTCCGAAGGCGCCGCTCAATCAGCTCGAGTGCAACGACTACACGGCGAAGGTTCGCACGTACAACGCCGCGG
>VBGU01000019.1 GCA_005881085.1 Chloroflexota bacterium
CGAGCGTGGTAGGTACGCATTGAGGTGCACGGGGGTTCGGGGTGACGGAGTCGGTGCCTGCCGCCCGTCGATGAGCCGTTTCGCCTGATTTTTGGTGATCGCGGGCCGGATCGAACGCGGAAGTTTACGAAACCGCTGCTCTACCGGCTGAGCTACGTCGGCGAGGAACGCCGCGAAGCAAGTCTACTTGCTCAAAGGAGGCACGGGTACGCGCCCTTGGCTGAGACTGCGCGCTCATGATCGCGCCCCCTCTATCTGGCAACGGCGACTTCATCAAGCTGTGGACCGGCTTCACGATCGCGCGCGTCGGGAGCCAGATCACGGTCCTCGCGCTGCCTCTCACGGCCGTGCTGCTCCTCGGCGCGGGCGCCACGGAGACCGGTCTTCTCGTCGCGGCGCAGATGCTGCCGTCGATCGTCGCGGGTCTCTTCATCGGCGTGTGGGTCGACCGTCTTCCGAGGCGGCCGATCATGATCTGGTCGGACATCGGGAGCGCGGTCGTCATCGCGAGTGTCCCGCTCGCCGCCGCGCTCGACGCGCTGAGCCTCGCGCAGCTTTACGTCGTCTCTTTCTTGGGAGGCGCGTTCGCGGTCTCGACAGATCTCGCGCGCGCGGCGATGGTCCCTTCGCTCGTCGGACGGACACGACTTGTGGCCGCGAACAGCCGGCTGCAAGCCTCGAGCGCCGTGGCGCAGGTCGCGGGTCCCTCGCTCGGAGGCATCCTCGTGCAAGCCCTCACCGCGCCGATCGCGATGCTGTGCGACGCGGTGGGCTTCATCGTGTCGGCGATTTTCATCGCCGCAATTCGCTCGGCTGAGGCGCCGCGTTCACGCGAGACCGAACGGAGCGTCTGGCACGAGGTCACCGACGGCCTGCGCTGGGTGCGCCAGCAGCCGATCGTCTTTCGCTGCATCACCGCGATCGCGCTCGCGAACATCGAGTGGTTCGCGGTGCAGGGCGTGCTGGTGGTCTACGCGACGCGCGAGCTCGGGCTCTCGCCCGCCCTACTCGGCATCTCGCTCGCGGCGATCGGGCCGCTAAGTCTCCTGGGCGCCGCCCTGGCGGGACCCCTCACGGCGCGATGGGGACTCGGGCCGGTGATGATCGCCGCGCTTTTCCTCGAGACGCTGAGCCGGCTGCTCCTTCCCTTCGCGAGCGGAACGCCCGTGCAGGCGGCGACCGTGCTCGGGCTCTCGCAGGCGCTCCTCGGCCTGACGGTGCCGCTGTGGGTCGTGAGCTCCGTCAGCCTGGTCCAAGCGTTGACTCCGGAGCACCTGCTCGGTCGCGTGAACTCCGCGACGCGGTTCGTGGGGTTCGTGGTCGCGCCGCCGGCCGCGTTCGGAGCGGGCATCGTGGGTGACCTCCTCGGGCTGCGGCCGACGCTCTTCGCGGCCGCGGTCATCGCGGCCCTCGCTTTCCTTTATCTCCTGCTCTCGCCCGTCCGGCGGTACCAGCATCCGACGACGTAGCGCAGACTTAGAAGATGCCGCAGGCGTCATGCGTTCACCTCCGTCAAGCGCGGGACCACCGCCCGAACACGCCGAAGGGTTGCGAGGAATGTCTCGCCACCGGCGACAGCTGGGTCCATCTTCGGCTCTGTCTCGAGTGTGGCCACGTCGGATGCTGCGACGACTCGCCGAATAAGCACGCGACGAAGCACTATCGGGCGACATCGCACCCGGTGATCCGCTCGTTCGAACCCGGCGAGCGCTGGCGGTACTGCTACCCGGACGATCTCTTCGTCGAGTAACGCCTTCTCAAGCAGCTCGTCCCGTCGGCCGTGCCTCCGTGACTCGCCACAGGCTCAAGGCTGGCTGACTCGCTCGTCGCGGGTGAACCGCTCCTTACTCGGTTTCCTTTAACGCGAGCTCGTCACTCCGATCCGCGGGCAGAGATCGCGTAAGACGCATTCGGAGCACCGCGGGCGTTGCGCGGTGCACACTTCGCGCCCGTGCCGGATGAGATTCATGTGGAGCGGGTACATCTGATCGTCCGACACGCTGTCCTGGAACGCGGCCTGCGTCGCGACCGCGTCGGACCGCGGCGGTACGAGGCCGAGCCGGATCGCCACGCGGTGCACGTGCGTGTCCACCGGAAAGTACGGACGATCGAGGGAGAAGAGCAGCACGCACGCCGCCGTCTTCGGTCCGACGCCGGGGAGGGCCACGAGCGTGTCCCAAAGGTCCTGATCGGGCACGGCGGTGAACGCGTGCTCATCGAGAGGAACGCCGCTGTCGCGGATGCCGCGGAGCATCGCGCGGATCCGAACGGCCTTCGTCGGCCCGAGACCGCCGCGGCGGATCGCTCGGGCGAGCGCGGGCAGCGGCGCGTCGGCGACCTCATCCCAGGTGGCGAACCGTCGCCGGAGATCGGCGTACGCGCGGTCGCGGTTCGTGTCGCTGGTGTGCTGCGAGAGCACCGTCAGCACAAGCTCCTCGAGGGGCGGGAGGTGTCGAGGTGGTGGCGGAATGCCGTAGGCGCGAGCGAGACGACGCGCGATCGCACCGAGACGCCGCCGGTCCACTCATCGGAGCGTATCGGGAATGGGCGGACTGCCGGCAACGTTGGGATAAAGTGACCGGATGGCCGAGGACGCGTTCGAAAGCGAGGCGCTCTCCTACATCGACGCGCTCTACCGGACGGCGCTCCGGATGACGCGATCGGAGGCGGACGCGGAGGACCTGGTGCAAGAAACCTATGTCCGCGCTCTTCGCTTTCGGGAGCAGTTCACGCCCGGCACCAACCTCAAGGCGTGGCTCTTCCGGATCCTCACGAACACCTTCATCAACGCGTACCGCAAGCGGGCGCGGCAGCCCCAGACCGCGGAGTTGGACGATGTGGACGAGTTCTCGCTCTACCGGCGGATGTCCCGGGACACTCCCGGATCGAACAACGCCGACCCCGAGCAGGAGTTTCTCGACGGGATCGTGTCGAGCGAGGTGAAAGAGGCGCTCGCGGCCCTTCCCGAGAAGTTCCGGACCACGGTCCTTCTCGACGTTGAGGGCTTCTCCTATAAGGAGATCGCCGAGATGGTCGGCGTTCCGATCGGGACGGTCATGTCACGGCTTCACCGCGGGCGCAGGTTCCTTCAACGGAAGCTCTATGAGGTCGCCCGCGAGCGCGGGATCGCCGCGCTCCGGACCAGCGGGCCGCGACCGGACTAGGGAGGGCGGGATGGACTGCGACGACTGTCTCGAGAAGCTGTACGCGTTCCTCGACCAGGAGCTTGGGTCAAGCGAACGTAAACAAGTCGCGAGTCACCTCGAGGGGTGCACCGACTGCGGCGACAATCTCGCCTTCGAGGAGCGCTTCCTGCAGGTGATCCGCGACTGCGGAACCTCCGATGTCGCTCCCGCGGAGCTCCGACGACGCGTCGCGGAGCGGTTACGGAGCGACGTTCCCCCGACGACCGCTTGAACTCTTTCCGGTCACGTCTGTTGACATCTGCGACGTGAGTGTGTCTATATAACCGTGCAATGCGTGGCCAGAAGGAGGTGATTCCCTAATGCCAGCAAAGAAGAAGGCGAAGAAGTCCTCGAAGAAGAAGCACTAAGGTTGTCCTAGCGACGACGAGAGTCGTCGCTTTTTTGATTTCGTGTCTGGCACCTTTCGCGAACCCGCCGATCCGCGTAGGCCTCGCGGATCGGTTTCTTTTTACCAGGGGTACCCTCGTGGCATCGCACGGCAACGGTCTCTCCCGGCCATGAATCAGATCGCGGTCGCCGCCGGCGTTCTCCTGGCGGCCACGGTCGCCTCCGTTCTTCGTCTCGCCGCTTCGCCCACCGCATCGATCTTTGGTATCGCCGCGCCGCTTTGTGGTATCGCCCTTGGCGCGGTTTTGGCCGGAAAACTGGCCAAATACGGGGGTCTTTACAACGGCGCGCTCGTTGGTGTCGGTTACGTGCTCGTCGAGGCCATCGGTCTCGCGCCGGCGCCGCTCGAGCCTTCGGGCGACGGGCTCGCGGAGGGTCTGACCATCATCGCGGGCGACGCCTTGGTGCTTGCGCTCGCAGCTCTTGCTGGTTGGATCGCAGCGCCGCAGGCAACCTCTTCGTCTTCTTCGGGTACGGGCAGAGGTCGTTGATCGGACAGATCGGGCAGAGCGGAGTCGGCCTGCAGATGCGGCGGCCATGCAGAACGAAGCACCACGTCAACTTTATCCAGTCCTTCTTCGGGTAGATCGCCCGAAGGCTCGCCTCGATGTCCGGACCCGCACGGTCGACTCGGAGCCGCTGGGCGACGCGCTCCACATGGCGGTCGACCGCCACCGCGGGAACCCCAAACGCCGCTCCAAGGACGATCGATGCCGTCTTGCGACCGACTCCGCGCAGCCGCGTGAGCCCGTCCATGTCGGACGGGACCTCTCCACCGAACTCGTCGAGGAGCCCGCGTGCCATCACGCGAAGCCTTTCCGCCTTCAGGTTGAAGAAGCCGGTCGCTTTGATGTCCTGCTCGAGGACGCCCTTCGGCGCCGCGGCGTAGTCCGCCGGGCCACGGTACTTCGTAAAGAGGACCCGCGTGACCTCGTTGATCCGCTCGTCCCGCGCCTGCGCGGCGAGGATCGTCGCGACGAGCAGCTCGAGCGGAGAGGAAAAGTCAAGGGTGGGTCCCCAGTCGGGGTAAGCCTTCGCGAGACGGGTCAGGATCTTCCGGGCCCGTGACCGGAGCGCGGGATCGGGGGGCCGGGCGGCGCGGGGCTTCGGTCGTTTCGGCCGCGCGGGCATCGGCTGAACCATACTCGCGGCCGATCATCGGGGAGGTCGCCCTAATGCCGTCAAAGACCCGCGCGCCCTACCGGCCCTTCGAGTACCTCGAGGCCGGCGCCGACTACCGGGAGTTCGCTCTCGCGAAGGAGCTCGACCGGGTGCCGTCCAAGCCCTACCCACTCGACGCCGAGCAGGCGAGCCGCCTCGAGCGGATCCTCGCGACAGCCCCGCTCGTGTCGTCGCACGACCACTGCATCGTCATGCCGGACGACATCGAGCAGATCCACGAGTACGCGCGCGAGCGCCGCACGTGGACCGGCTACGCGGGACTTGCCGCGGGGGGCGTCGACGTCGTCCTCGAGGCGTTCCTCGACGGCATGGGCGGCTGGCGCTGGGACGACGTCCTATTCGATCTCGGTATGCGGTACTCAGACATCGCCCATCAGGACTTTGTCTTCCGGGCCGAGACCGCGGCCGACCTGGACCGCGCGAAGCCGGCCGGAAAGTGCGCGCTCGTCTCGACGCTCGAGTGCGCGACGATGATCGAGGATGACGTCGACCGGGTCGACGTCCTCTACGGCTTCGGCGTCCGCGCCATGGGGATCACGTACAGCGAATCGAACGGGCTCGGGTCGGGTCTTCGCGAGGAGCGCGACGGTGGCCTGACCGATCTCGGTCGAGCGACGGTGCGTCGCATGAACAAGATCGGAATGACCATCGACGTCTCGCACTGCGGCGATCAGACGTCGCTCGACACCATCGAGGCAAGCGAGCGTCCGATCCTGATCACGCATGCCGGCGCGCGCGGGCTCTGGAACACGAAGCGGATGAAGCCGGACGAGGTCCTCAAGGCGTGCGCCGCCAAGGGCGGAGTCATCGGCATAGAGGCAGCGCCGCACACGACGCTCACCGAGAACCACCCACTCCATTCCCTGGAGTCGGTGATGGACCACGTCGCGTACTGCGTCGAGCTCATGGGCATCGACCACGTCGGGCTCGGGCCCGACACGCTCTTCGGGGATCACGTCGGCTTGCACAGGGCGTTCGCCGCGGCACTTTCGCTCTCGCGCATCCAGCAAGGTGTGAAGTTCACGCCCGTCAAATACGTCGACGGGATGGAGAGCCCGGCCGAGGCGATGCCCAACGCGGCACGCTGGCTCGTCGCGCACGGGTACAAGGACGCCGACGTCGCGAAGATCCTTGGCGGCAACGTGCTGCGTGTTTTGAAGGAGACCTGGGCGCGCTAGAGCTACGCCGCGCTGAGGTCCGCCCAGGTGATGAGCACGCCGAAGGCGCGGCACCAGACGACGACGCTGTGGTAGACGGCCACGTCGGCGGTCTCCGGGAGCTCGTAATTGAAGGAGCCGTTGGTCGCCTTGAGGGGACCGAGATAGAGGCTCGTCCCCTCGGACCATTTCCCGCCCGTCTCGCGCGAGAGGTAGACGTGGACGTCCGGCGCGTTGGTGATCGCGACGTCCTCGAAGCGAACGATCCGCGTGCCACCAAGGTCGACCAGGCGGACCGGCCCCCTCCCGTTGTGAATGGCGTCCACGAAGTTGAGCTCGCCTGACCGGACGACGCGCGGGCCCACCGTGGGGCTCGCCTCGTTCAGCACGCCGGTCGTGCTTGGAAACGCACCTGACGCATTCAGCGAGGGAGCAGGCGACGGGACGGCCTCATCCCTATAGGTGCGAACGAAGAGCGGCGAGGCGAGGTACCAGACGATGGCGGAGAGCGCGGCGAAGGCTAAGAGCGCGCCCGCGAGCCGCGCCGGGTGGGCGGAGAAGGAGCGCCCGATGGCCCTCACGGTCACATGCTGGCACGGCCCTTGATTGACGCCTGCTCGGCCGCCTCCTACGCTCGTGCGTCAAACGCGGGTCGTTCGATGAATGGGGAACACGCGAAGGCCCGACGACGTAAATCGCAAGTGGGAGGACCGAATGCAGCGACGTTGGAACACAGCCGGTGCGATCATCGCCGGCTTCGCGATGCTGGCAACGGCATGCACAAGCGGCACAGGTGGCGGCGGTGGTGGCACGTCGAAGGGCGAGATCATTGTCGCCAGCGACCAGCCGACATCCGGTGGCGACGCCTCGGACGGACTGCCCGCACAGAACGGGATCCAGTTCGCGGTTGAGTCAGCGGGCTCGATCAAAGGCTTCAAGCTCACCTTCAAGGGCTGGGACGACACCGTGAACGGAAACCACGACCCGCAGAAGGGTGCGCAGAACATCCAGGAGATGATCGCCGACTCAAAGATCCTCGGGATGGTCGGGCCGAACAACTCGAACGTGGCGCGCGCGATGATCCCGATCGCGAACCGCGCGAGCTTCACGATGATCAGCGCAGCGAACACGAACGAGTGCCTGACGCAGACGTTCGCCTACTGCGAGGCGGACACCGGCACGACGCCAGCGAAGCTCCGGCCGAACGGCGTCAACAACTACTTCCGCGTGGCGGCGGCCGACACATTCCAAGGACCGGCCATGGCGGACTACGCCTACGACACCCTCAAGTTCACGAAGGTCGCGATCTGGTCGGACAACGAGACCTTCGGCAAGGGCGTCGCTGACAAGTTCAGCACGGAGTTCACCAAGAAGGGTGGCACCATCGTGGTCCGGCAGGACTTCGACACAAAGACCACCAACGACTGGAAGCCCTTCCTGACGGACGCGAAGAACAAGGGCGCGCAGGCCGTCTATGCCGGCGCCACGAGTGGCACCAAGATCTGCATCCCGCGCGCCCAGATGAAAGGCATCCTGGACGGTCCGTACATGGTCCCTGACGGAGGGGTGAACGCGCAGTGCATCAAGGACGCGGCAGACAACGCCGCGAACCTGTACGGCACCGTCGCCGCCGCGGACGCAAACCAGAACCCTGACGCGAAGGCGACCATCGACGCGTTCACGAAGCGCTTCCCCAAGAAAGAGGACGTCGGCTCGTACACCTTCCCGGCGCTCGACTGCGCGAACATCCTCATCGAAGCGATCGGCCGGGCCATTGACGCGAACGGCGGCAACATGCCGAGCCGCGAGCAGGTCCGCGCCGCGGTTGCGGCGACAAAGAACTTCAAGGGCACCACCGGCACGTACACGTTCGACGCGAACGGAGACCCGACCTCGCCCACGATGGCGATCTTCCAGACGAAGGGGTCACCACTCGACTGGCTATTCGTCAAGCAGTTCGGGGTCGGCGGCTAGCAGACACACGTCGGTGGAGGGGGCGATGTCGCCCCCTCCCCGCTGAGGGGGACATGTGGTCGGCTCGCTGAAACAAGCACGGATCGCGTTCGTCGAGGCTCCAATTGGCCGTCTGGTGAACCTGTTGGTGATCCTCGCCGTCCTCTACGTGATCTTCATCCTGGCAATGAAGGTCGTAGGCCAGGGACCCAGCTACTTCCTCCAGATACTGACGTTCGGCGTGGCCAACGGCGCGATCTACGCGCTGGTCGCGCTTGGCTACACGATGGTCTACGGGATCATCGAGCTCATCAACTTCGCTCACGGCGACCTGTTCACACTTGGCGGGTTCATCTCGGTCTTCCTGCTTCCGATCTTCGGCCTTGATGCGAGCAAGGCCGGTACCGCTGGGATCATCCTGCCCCTCCTCGCCGTCTTCATCGTGACGATGCTCATCTGCGGCGCCATCAACGTCTCGATCGAGCGTGTCGCCTACCGACCGCTCCGCCGCGCGCCGCGCCTGGCTCCGCTGATCACCGCGGTCGGAATGTCCTTCGTCCTCGAGGGCGTGATGTTCCTCTGGAAGGGTCCCTTCAACGTGCCCTACCCGAACCTGCTGCCCACGACCGGCTTCGTGATCGGCGGGGCCACGATCGGCGTGAAGGACATCTTTGTCATCGTCGTCGCCGGGATCCTCATGGTCGTCCTGGCGCTCTTTGTGAGCCGGTCGAGGCTCGGGAAAGCAATGCGCGCGACTGCCCAGGACCAGGACGCGACCGAGCTGATGGGAATCGACATCAATCGCACCATCGCGGCGACCTTCTTCATCGGCGCGGTGCTCGCGGGCGCCGGCGGAACGATTTTCGGTCTCTACTACAACACGATGGTCTTCGATCTGGGGTTCTCGGCGGGACTCTTCGCGTTCACGGCGGCCGTCTTTGGCGGCATCGGCAACATTCAAGGCGCGGCGCTGGGCGGGCTCCTCATCGGTCTGATCACGGCGCTCTGGGACGGTTACATGGAGTCGACCTGGACACAGGTCATCATCTTCGCGATCCTGATCCTCGTCCTCGTCTTCAGGCCGACCGGACTCCTCGGGATGCGCGTGCCGGAAAAATGAAAAGGCTCCTCTCGCGGCTCGGATCCATCCTGGAGCGCGACCCTCGAAAGGACCCGAACGCGGTCGTTTTCCTTCTCCTCACGTTCGGTGTCATCGCGTTCCCGATCGCGATTCAGATCGTCACACGCGGCAGCGGCAGCTTCCTGATCTCGCAGGCCGCGGACGCCGGCGTCTACGTGCTGCTCGCCATCGGACTGAACGTCGTTGTCGGATTCGCCGGCCTCCTCGACCTCGGATACGCGGCCTTCTTCGCGATCGGCGCGTACACGTACGCATTCATCGCCTCGGACCATATGGAGTTCACGCCGATCCACCAGGCCATCCACATCCCGTTCTGGATCGCGCTGCTCGTCGGCATGTTCGCCGCCGCGGGCGCCGGGGCGATCCTGGGCGCGCCGACGCTCCGGCTGCGAGGGGACTACCTGGCCATCGTGACCCTCGGCTTTGGCGAGATCGTGCCACGTCTCTTCCGGAACGCCTCGACGTGGACGAGCGGCGTCAACGGGATCTCCGCTCTCGACACGCCGGCCCTGCCGATCTGGCTGAACGGGCCCTGGTCTGGCGACGCCTTTGCGATCGTTCAGAACTTTAAGATCATCGACCCGCTGGCCTACTACGTGATCATGGCCATCCTCGTCGCGATCTCCGTCGTCCTCGTGAACAATCTGCGCCGGTCGCGCATGGGACGCGCCTGGATGGCCGTGCGCGAGGACGAGGTCGCGGCGGCGGCGATGGGCGTCAACACGGTCGGTGTCAAGCTGCTGGCCTTCAGCATCGGCGCGGCGTTCAGCGGCTTCGCGGGGACGTTCTACGGGGCCAAGCTGTCGCTGGTGTCGCCCGAGAACTTCGGCTTCACCGTCTCCATCACGATCCTGATCATGGTGGTGCTCGGGGGGATGGGGAACATCCCGGGCGTCATCGTGGGAGCGCTTCTCATCTACTACGTGATCTTCAATATCCTGCCCGGCCTCCCACAGCAGGCCTCGGACTTCGCCAACTCCATCGGCGCGACGAGCCTCAACAGCCCGAGTGGCGACTGGCCCGGTCTCGCCGGGGAGGTGCAGCGACTGAAGTACCTCATCTTCGGTCTGATCCTGGTGCTCACCATGCTGCTTCGACCGCAGGGCCTCCTGCCCAGCCGTCAGCGCGCGGAAGAGCTCCAAAAGGGCGTGCACGAAGACACCACGATCGAAGACGTGAACGCGGAGGCGACATGACAGATCGGGGGGCTGCGCCCCCCGGCGCCCAGGCCGGAGATGGCGCGATCTTGCGGATCGACCACGTCACGAAGCGCTTCGGCGGCCTCGTGGCCGTCGACGACGTCACCTTTGACGTCAAGAAAGGCGAGATCTTCGCGCTGATCGGTCCGAACGGCGCGGGCAAGACGACGCTCTTCAACGGCATCACCGGCATCTTTCCGCCAACCGCGGGACGGATCGTCTTTCAGGGCCGCGAGATCACCGGCGCGAAGCCGCACCAGGTCGCGGCGTTCGGCATCGCGCGGACGTTCCAGAACATCAGACTCTTCGAGTACATGTCGTCCCTCGACAACGTGCGTCTCGGGCAGCACTGCCGAATGCACGCGAAGCTCTGGGACTCGCTCTTCAAGACACCAGCCGAGCACCGCGAGGAGCAGCGCGTCACAGACCGCGCGATGGAGCTCCTCCAGTTCGTCGGCATCGAGCAATACACGCATATATACGCGCGTAACCTGCCGTATGGCTCGCAGCGGCGCCTTGAGATCGCGCGGGCGCTGGCTACGAATCCCGCACTTCTGCTTCTCGACGAGCCCGCCGCCGGTTTCACGCCGCAGGAGAAGGTCGAGCTCATGGGACTCGTGCACAAGATCGTCGACCAGGGGGTCACCGTCTTCCTCATCGAGCACGACATGAAGGTCGTCATGGGTGTGTCCCGCCGGATCGTCGTGCTCGACCACGGCGAGAAAATCGCCGAAGGGACGCCCGAGCAGGTGCGCCGCGACCAGCGTGTCATCGAGGCATACCTGGGGACGCAGCACTAAGTGGGACTCCTGGACGTCGCGGGCATCAACGTGTTCTACGGCCGCGTTCAGGCGCTCCGCGGTGTCTCGCTCAGCATCAACCCTGGAGAGATCGTCGCGCTGATCGGATCGAACGGCGCGGGAAAGACCACAACGCTGCGGACGATCTCGGGCCTCAATCACGCCACGACCGGGCGCGTGGTCTTCGATGGACGGGATATCACGGCCGTGCCGGCGCATGACGTCGTGCGCGCCGGCATCGGTCACGCCCCCGAGGGCCGACGCCTTTTCCCTCGGATGATCGTTTTCGACAATCTGATGATGGGAACCTACGCGCGGAAGGATCGCGCCGGGATTCCAGCTGACGTTGCGCGCGTGTACGACCTCTTTCCCCGCCTCAAGGAGCGAACGAAGCAGCTCGCCGGGACGCTCTCGGGCGGCGAGCAGCAGATGCTGGCGATCGGCCGCGCGCTCATGGCGCGTCCGAAGCTCCTCATGCTCGACGAGCCCTCGCTCGGACTCGCGCCGATCCTCTGCGAAACGATCTTTCGCGTCTTGACCGAGATCAACGCGCAGGGAACGCCGATCCTCCTCGTCGAGCAGAACGCGAGCAAAGCGCTCGACATCGCGCATCGCGCCTACGTTCTCGAGACGGGCTCGATCGTCCAGACCGGTACCGGCAAGGAGCTGCTCTCCTCACCCGACGTGCAGCGCGCCTACCTCGGTATGTGATGGTTCCGCTTCCCTAGACTTCGCGAGTGACCCGCACCGTTCCGCACATCCAGGTGCCCGCCGACGTCGAGCGGGTGGTCGCGCGCCTCGTCGCCGCTGGGCATGAGGCTTACGTCGTCGGTGGATGCGTTCGCGACGCGCTGCGCGGCGTCGACCCGCACGACTGGGACATCGCGACCAGCGCGACCCCTGAGGAGATCCAGAAGGTCTTTCGGCACGCGCTCTACCTGAACCGCTTCGGGACCGTCGTCGTCCGCCAGGGCGACCACGAGATCGAGGTCACGACCTACCGTGTCGAGGCTGACTACGCCGACCACCGCCATCCGACGTCGGTCGCGTTCACGGACTCGCTCCACGAGGATCTCTCGCGGCGGGACTTCACCATGAACGCGATGGCCTGGCGGCCCGGGATCGAGGGGCGGCCGGGCGAGCTCGTGGACCCTTTCGGCGGGCAGGGGGATCTTGAGGCCCGGGTCGTGCGAGCCGTCGGCGAGCCGCGCGAGCGCTTCGCGGAAGACGCACTGCGGATGCTTCGCGCGGTCCGCTTCGCGACGCTGTTGGGCTTCGTGATCGACCCGCGAACGGGGGACGCGATCCGCGACTCCGCGTCTCTCGCAAAGAATCTGTCCGGCGAGCGGATCCAGCAGGAGATCACGAAGATGCTCGGGGCGCCGAAGCCGTCGGAAGCTTTTCGCCTGCTCTCCGACCTCGGGCTGCTCGAGGTGATCTGCCCGGAGCTCGAGATCGCGAAGGAGACCCCGCAGGACAAGGCTGTCGCGCAGAACGTCTTCGAGCATTCGCTCGCGACGCTCGACGCGACGCCGCCGGACGACCTCGTCCTACGGCTCGCCGGACTCTTTCACGACATCGGCAAGCCGGCGACCTTCGCCGACGGCCACTTCCACCAGCACGAGTTCGTCGGCGAGGCGACCGCACGAGACATCCTGCGCCGGTGGCGCTTCGACAAAGACACCGTGAGTCGCGTCACGCACCTCATCCGCAATCACATGTTCTGGTATCAGAGCGAATGGACCCCATCGGCGGTTCGCCGCTTTATTCGCAAGGTCGGGCTCGAGAACATCCCCGCGCTCTTCGCGCTACGCAAGGCCGACAACATCGGGAGCGGCGCGCGATCGCCGCGCATGTACGCGCTCGAGTCGCTCTGGGAGCGGGTGCAGGAGGAGATCCGCGCGGCATCGGCGTTCTCGCTGAAGGATCTTCTGATCGACGGCAACGACGTTATGAAGGAGCTCGGCATTCCCCCGAGCCCGCGCGTCGGGCACATTCTCAACGAGCTCTTCGAGCGCGTGACTGATGACCCGAATCTCAACACGCGCGAAGGCCTCCTGAAGCTCACGCACGAAATCGGCGGCGACTAAATCCCGTCCGGACCCGGCCGAGGGGGCTGACGTGCTCGCGGGTCCCTCCCTCGACCACGTAGGGTCTCGGGTCCCACTGCGCCGTCAGCCCCCTCGTCCGAGTCCTAACTGGATCGGCGCCTTGCTTCTAGCTGGCTGGATGCGCAGTGCTGCCGACCGTTGACACGGGCCGGGTCGAGCCATTGCCGGCCTTAGCGGCGGGCTCGGTCGTGCGAACTTTTTCGACGCTCTCGCTGAGACGCCGACGCGCTTCGTCGCCGGGGAAGGGCGCGAAGAGCAGAGCGATTGCAGCCCCAACGATCGCGCCGAGCAGCAGGCCGAGCGCGAGCGTTCCAACGATCGCTCCATCGGAGTGGCCACCGACGGCGCGGCGCACCTCGGTCTTTCCTTCACCGAACAATTCGTTCGCGCGCTTGGTCCCTTCCTCCAACAGGTCATTCGCGCGTTTGCTCGCTTGACCCTTCAGGTCGTCAACGACGTCCTGGAGGTCCTTCACGCTCACCATGACAAGCCTCCTCTAGCGCTCGATGCGCGGATTATGTCCGTGCAGGGCCGGTGCCACCGTCGCCTGTCGGTCCGCCAGGCGGCCGAGACAGCGCGGCCTCGATAAAGGGATCGATGTCGCCACCGAGCACTCGGGTCGGGTCCCCGATCTCGACACCGGTCCGGTGGTCCTTCACGAGCGTGTACGGGTGGAGGATGTAGGAGCGGATCTGGCTCCCCCAGTCCGCGGAGCGGAGCTCGCCGCGTTCCTTCGCCTGCGCTTCTTCCTGCTCCCGGACCTGCCGCTCGAGCAGCCGGGCACGAAGGATCTTCATGGCGGTCTCCTTGTTCTGGAGCTGCGAACGCTCGTTCTGACAGGCGACGACGATCCCGGTCGGCAGATGTGTGATGCGCACCGCGGTCTCGGTCTTGTTGACGTTCTGCCCGCCCGCTCCGGTCGCGCGATAGGTGTCGATCCGCAGGTCCTCGGGACGCACCTCGACTTCGGCCTCGCTTTCGACCTCCGGCGTCGGGTCGACGAGCGCGAACGAGGTCTGTCGCCGCTTCTGGAAATCGAATGGTGAGATGCGGACGAGGCGATGCGTGCCGCGCTCGGTCTTGAGATAGCCGTATGCGTACGGACCTTCGACGGTAAGGGTCGCGCTTCGAAAACCGGCCTCATCGCCCGGGGTGGATTCCAGGAGCTCCGCCTTGAAGCCCCGTCGCTCCGCCCAGCGCAAGTACATCCGGACGAGCATCTCGGCCCAATCGGCCGCGTCGGTGCCTCCGACCCCCGCCGATATCGCGAGGACGGCGCTGCGCTCGTCGTAAGGCCCCGAGAGCTGCGCCTCGAGGCTGGCACGGGCTACTTCCGCGGTGAGCTCGACGGTGTCGCGGGCGATGTCGGCTTCCATCTTCGGATCGCCGTCGGCCATCGAAGCGAGCTCGCTCAGATCTTTCGCGCGCGCGCGAAAACGCTCCCACCGCTCGATACGATCGCGCTCTCTGCCGAGGCGCCTCAGGATCCTTTGCGCCCGCTGCCGGTCCTGCCAGAGGTCCGGCTTGGAGGATTCGGTCTCTAGGTCCGCGACCTCACGCTTGAGAGCAGGCAGGTCAAAGGAACACCGCCATGCGTTCGATGCGGTCGCGCAGAGACATGAGCGCCGCTTCGTCGACGGTCAAGGGCGTGCTAGCGCTTGCGAGGGCGATCGAACGTGGTGGTGACCGGCTGGACCACGGGGGCCAGCTTGCCCGCAGCGAACGAAACGAAGGTCACGCAGGGGCAATAGGTGTTGCGCGGGCAACGCGGACAGTCTCCATCACAGTCGAGGGTCGCTCCGTAGGAGCACTTGAGGCAGTTGTCCTCGCAGACGATCCATTCCTTCATGGCGCGATGTCCTCTCTAGGGCGTGCCGGTTACGGAACTGGTCAGAAGACCCGCCACGCTCTCCCCACTGCGATTGTGTCGGTTTTCGTACGAATCTTATCCGCGAGAGTGGGGCTTGAGAAGAGGGCAAAACGCGAAATCCGGGGCCGAAAATCTGTTCTTTTTCAAGTGCCGCGCGGCCGCCGGAGGTAGTCGAGAGCGCCCCTGAAGGGGCGCGGACGCACACCAAAAACGGGTTCAAGCGCGTTCTGGTGGGGCGTGTTGTCGACCGCGAGAAGGTCCAGCTGTGCCACCGTGACCGGCGGGTCGGCCATGACGAGGCCCATGACCACGGCCGGCGGCTTCATGAGCGGCACCGGCACGTGCAGGATGGGCCGGCGCTTGCCAGTGGCGCGCATTGTCTCGGCCAGCATTTCGTCATAGGTCACCGGCTCGGCGCCGCCGATCTCGTGCACGCCGGAGATCTCGCGGCGTTCCACGGCGGCGACGAGAGCCTGGGCGATGTCGTCGACGTGGACCGGCTGAAATCGGGCCTTACCGTCACCGGGTACGGGCACCACCGGAAAAATCAAACTGAACGCAAGCCGCGGGAAGAAGTCGTCGCCTTCGCCGAAGAGGAGCGAAGGCTGCAGCACGACATGCGCGATCCCCGATCCGGTCACGAGCGCCTCTCCCTGACCCTTGCTTCTCAAATACGGGTAACGAGAAGCCGGGTCCGCGCGGAGCGCCCCCATGTGCACGATCCGGCGCACCCCGCCGCGCCGCGCCTCGGCGACGACGTGCGCGACACCGGCGACGTTGACCTCCGCGAATTTCTGCTTGCGCTCAGTCGGGACCGCGACCGTGTGGACGACAGCATCGACGCCGTCGAACGCGCCGCGGAGCGACTCCGGCTTGCGCACGTCGGCGCGTCGTACCTCCAGCGTGCGCCCGCCCGAGTCGGGGAGCTCCGTCTCGGCGCCGGGGCGCTCGCTGATCAGCGCCCTGACGTCGTGCCCTCCGAGCAGCAGCCGGGCGACCACATGGCGCCCCACGAACCCGTTCGCGCCGGTCACAGCAACTCTCATCGGCTCACCGCCCTTGTACTACGTGGCTGTAGTAGTAGCACGCTGTCCGCGTGAGTCAAGACGCCCGCGCGCGGTCAGGATCGGCAGCATGATCCCGCCCGCCACCGCATAGATGAGGCCCAACAGCTGCGCCTCCTGCAGTCCATCGATGAAGAGCGGGTCCAGACGAAGGAACGAAGTCAGGAAGCGAAAGCCGCCGAAGAGGAGGAGATAGGCCCAGTACACACGACTCTCGGGCGGCCGTCCGCGGACGCGGCGCCAGTAGGCGACGAGCACGATGAAGATCAGGACCATGATGAGTCCGTCGTAGGCCGCGACCGGGTGCACGTAGTCCATCTGGCCGAGCGTCGCCGGATTCGTGTAGCGCACGCACCACGGAAGCCCCGAACACGCGATCGCATGGTGCTCGCCGTTGATGATGTCGCCGACGCGGCCGATCGCCTCGCCGAGAGCCGCAGGCGGCGCGCCGTGAAAAAGCCCGCGATCGTCGAGCCGACGGGCGCGCCGGTCGTCCCGATCCCGCCGTTCCAGAAGGCGAGCACGTCGAGAGGACGGGGCGCGTAGACGTTCCAGTTGTCGAGGACGTGCGCGACGCGAGCGCCCAGGAGACCGCCGACGACCACGGCGATCGCGAACGGGTAGATCCGGTCGTCGCGGATGAGGTAGCGCGCGGCGCGGAACGACACGAAGCTGCCGACGATCATCCCGACCAGCGAGAAGATCGAGTGCCAGGCGAAGCTGACGGATCCGACGTGAAGGTTCGGATCGAATGGGAGGTCGATCAGACCGCGAAAGTACGCGTCTGTGCGCCCGTGCGCGTCGCGAGGCGGAACAGCACAGTGACCGCCCCCGCGAAGACGAGGAGCGCGATGGTCTGGTCCTGGCGAAGACCGAAGGCGTAGGTCGGATCGCCGATGCGGAGGAAGCCGAGGAAGAAGCGGCCGACCGCGTAGTGAAGGGCCCAGATCCAGAAGATCACGCCGTCCGGCCAGCGGCCAATGAAGCGACGCAGCCACAGCGTGAGGGCAACCGCGGAGAGATCCCAGATCATGTCGTACGCGACGACGAGGTGGACCGGCCCGGCCTGACCGAGCGTGTCCGGGTGCGTGAAGCCGACGCAGATGCCCTCGGGCGGCGTGCACGGCGTCGCGTGGTGCTCGCCGTTGATGATGTCGCCGATCCGCCCGATCGCGAAGCCGAGCGCGATACCGGGAGCGGCCGCGTCGGCGCCGTACCCGATCGGCACGCCTCGACGCACCGCGGCGATGTACCCCCCGAGCACGCCCCCGATTGCCGCGCCCCAGATCGCGATGCCGCCGGTCCAGATAAAGAAGATCTGCAGAGGGTTCGCGACGTAGTACTGCCACTGATCGATGACGTGGACGAGCCGCGCGCCGATGATGCCGCCGACAACTCCCCACGTGGCAACGGCCCAGCCATCCTCCTCACTGATCTTCCCTCTAAGCAGTCGGAGCGGCAGCCAGACCCCGAAGAAGATGCCGACCGCCGTGAAGATCCCGTGCCAGGCAAGCGTGATCGGGCCCAAATGAACGTTCGGATCGAAAGGGATCTGAATCAAAAGAAGACGCCGTGTGATGCGCCGCGGGTGGCACGGGGGAGCGGGTTGCGCGCGAGCCGCTGACCGGCCGCGTCAGACGCGACAGGTCCCAAGTGGTGGGGAGCGGACCGGTAGGCGAGCGCGCGACCCCGACCCCGGGACAGGACCCGCGGCGCGCCGCAGGACTCGATCACTTCCCGTGGCACTTCTTGAACTTCTTGCCCGATCCGCACCAACAAGGCTCATTTCGGCCCGGCAGCTTGCTTGGCGCAGTTCCAGAAGCCGGCCGGCCGTTCCCGCTCGTTCGGGTCGTGGTGGTCGTGCTCCCGCCTCCCGTCTGCGTCGTTTGCGTCTTCTCGTCCTGCTCGGCTTGTTCGGCGGTTCGGACAGTCACTCTCAGGATTGTCTGTGCGACTCCGCTCGCGATGCGCGCTTCCATTTCTTCA
>VBGU01000287.1 GCA_005881085.1 Chloroflexota bacterium
GTCGCGGAGGCAATGAAGAAAGTGAAGGAGGCGGTCCGATGAACGCGCTCGAACCACTTGTCGGCGAAGCACGCGAACGGCTGGTCGCGCGCGCGAAGCGCGAAGGGCTCGCCACTGTCGGGTACGACGTGATGGATTCCCCGCTCGGTCCCCTTTGGATCGCGGTCGGTCCGCGCGGCGTCGTGAACATCCACTACGGCGCGACGCCTGACCCCCGCGAGCTGTCGCGGATCACGCACGCGTACGGCCCCGGCGTGTTGCCCGATCGGCGGAGCTGCGACCGCGTGCTGACCGAGCTCGACGAGTACTTCGCGGGGCGGCGCCGATCGTTCGACGTGCAGTTTGAC
>VBGU01000288.1 GCA_005881085.1 Chloroflexota bacterium
GGAGCGAGGAAAGGCCGAGGTCCCGGCCGGTGGCTGGCCGCCCGCGCGGCGCTAGCCTCTGACTGTCTATTCGTGGGGAGGCCGTTCGTCGTACTCACAAGAACGGGATGAAGAAAGGGAGCCTCAAGACATGAGCAAATACGCATTCCTCTTCCTCGACGACGGCGTGGACTATCAGGGCGCACCCACACCGGAGCAGCAGAAGGTCTACGCCGACATCTTCAAGTGGTTCGAGACCAACGGCGACAAGATCACCGACGGCGGGGCGGAGCTGCAGCCGACACGGACGGCGACCACGGTCCGCACGCGTGGCGACAAGCGAGTCGTCCTCGACGGCCCATTCATCGAGGCGAAGGAATCCGTCGGCGGCTTCACCGTCTTCGAGCTTCCGACCAAGGACGCGGCCGTCGCGCTCGCGAAGACGTGGCCCGGATACGGCGTCGAGATCCGGCCCATCCGCGAGGGCTAGGAGAAGAAGATGGCGGCGACGTATGTGTTGATGTTCGTGAACGACGAGTCTTTCCGCGACCGGCCGAAGGACGAGGTCGCCGCGATATACGCGGAGGTCACTCGCTGGTCGCAGGACCTCGAACGAAAGGGGATCCTCAAGGGCGGGGTGGAGCTGGAGAAAAAGGGGACCGCGATGACGGTGCGCCGCGTGAACGGGACGATGCAGGTCTTCGACGGACCGTTCATGGAATCCAAGGAACACGTGGGCGGCTTTGCGATGATCGAGGTTCCCGATCTGGATGAGGCGATCCGCATCGCGAAAGCTTTCCCGGGCGGCGTCGAAGTCCGCCCGATCGTCGTGCACTGAACACCGAGATCACGAGCGACGCGGTGGCTGCGGTCTTCCACGAGGAAGCCGGCCGGCTCACCGCGGCGCTCGTCAAGCGGCTCGGCGACTTCGACCTCGCCGAGGAATGCGTGCAGGACGCACTCGTCTCGGCGCTCGAGCACTGGCCCCGCGAAGGCATCCCGAACAACCCCGGCGCGTGGCTCATGACGACGGCACGTCGCAAAGGCATCGACCGTCTGCGGCGCGAGAAGCGCTACCAGGACAAGCTCGCGGAGCTGGAGGAGCCATCGATGAGTACGCCGAGCACGGCCCTGCCCGACGAGCGCCTCGAGCTCATCTTCACGTGCTGCCATCCTGCGCTCGCGCGCGAGGCACAGATCGCCCTCACCCTTCGCTCGGTGGCGGGCCTCACGACACCGGAGATCGCGCGAGCCTTTCTCGTGCCCGAGGCCACGATCGCGCAGCGTCTCGTGCGGGCAAAACGGAAGATCGTTGACGCGAAGATCCCGTTTCGCGTGCCGGACCGCGAGGAGCTTCCCGACCGCCTAGAGGAAGTGCTCGCTGTGCTCTACCTGATGTTCAACGAGGGCTACCTCGCCACGGGGCAAAGGGGTGCGAGCGATCATGACCTCGCGAAGGAAGCCGAGTGGCTCACCGCGCTGCTCGCCGACCTCATCCCCGACGAAGCGGAGGTGCTCGGGCTCGTTGCTCTCATGCGGTTCCATCTCGCTCGAGCCGAGGCGCGGTTCGACGCGAGCGGCCGGATGATCCTGCTCCAGGATCAGGACCGCACCAAATGGGACCGCCGTCGGATCTCCGAGACTTTCTCGATCGTCGGCCGCTTCCTCACCATGCGGCGCCCGGGGCCATATCAGCTGCAGGCGCTCATCGCCGGCGCGCACGCCGACGCGAAGACCTGGGAGGCGACGCGCTGGCCCGACATCCTTCACTCCTACGACGCGCTCCTCGCGCTCGCCGACTCGCCGGTCGTAAGACTCAATCGCGCGATCGCGCTCTGGCACGTCCACGGCGCGGAGCAGGCGTACATCGAGCTCTTCTCCCTTGCTGAGGAGCTCGATCGGTACCACCTCTATCACGCGACGCGGGCTGAACTGCTGCGCGCGCTCGGCCGGTCCGAGGAGGCGCGCGCCGCGGACCGCCGCGCCCTCGAGCTCACCGAGAATCCTGCCGAGCGCGCGCTCCTGGCTGCTCGACTCGCCTGATACTCGGCGCGATGGCCGCGCCGCATCGTAAGCTCGAACGCGTCGCGGTCCCGAATGCCATGGGCCACCTCGTTCTCGCCTTCGCCGAGCGGACTCTTCGACCGCCTGAGCTCACCCGACTCCGCGACCAACTCTGGCGCACCCAGACCTATCTCTACGTCACCCCCGGGCCGGTCCTCATCGAGCGTGCGCTCGAAGGCTTCCCGCCGGAGATTCGCGCCCTGGGCGCGCGCTGTCCTTTCTTTCGATACGACGCGCGAGGCGGCGGTGGGTACTGGCCCGATCGCAACGAGATCTGGCTCGCGGCCGGCGTCGAGACATACGAGGGCCTGCGGCAGGTCCGGCTCTCCTCATGCCACGAGCTCTTCCACTTCATCTGCTGGAACCACTCGCGATATCGCAGCGACGAGGATCGCGGCTTCGGGCGGCTGCGCAAGGTCGTCGCGGATAGCCGCCCGGTCGTGAAGGACTATCCGCGATACCGCGGCTGGGTCACGGCGTCCTTCTTACGGCAGGGCGACCACGCTAACGTCGTCGAGTATTTCGCCGACATCCCGACGAATTTCCGCGACACGGCCGAGCTGCCGCCCAA
>VBGU01000289.1 GCA_005881085.1 Chloroflexota bacterium
GGTAGGCGAGGACGTAGCCGATCGGCGCATCGGCTGACGCGCCCGGGCCCCGTTCGGCGAGGTACGCGAGGGCGGTCTCGTAGCGGTGGTGTCCGTCGGCGATGTACACGCGGCGCTTCGCGAGCGCGTCGCGAAACTCGCCGATCCCCATCCGATCGCCGATCGCCCACACGCGATGCTGCTCGTCACCGACGGTCGCCTCGGCCGTCGGCTTCGTGCCTTCGATGTGCCGCGAGATTCCCCCAGCGATCTCACCGCGGGTGTCCTCGAAGACGCCGAATATCGCGCTGGTGTTGGTGCGCGTCGCGCGAAGGAGCGCGAGGCGGTCCTCCTTCGCTTTCGGGAAAGTGAGCTCGTGCGGCATGACGATGCCCTCCTCGGGGCGGTGGAGCCGCAGTGCGCAATGGATCCCGCGCCGGCGCACGCGCGTCTTGCCGATCGAGAACTCGTGGTCGTGCACGTAGATCGCCGCCGCCGTGTCCTGCTTCATCACGCCCCGAAGGCGCCAGGCGGTCAGATCCGCGGCCGCTCTCGCATAGGGGTCGCCATCAGGCTTCGGAAATTCGACCCGGACGAAGTTGTGCGGGCTCTGCCCGTAGAGGCGCTCGCGCTCGTCCGTGCTGATCACGTCGTAAGGCGGGCACAGGAGCTGACCGAGCTGTTCGGGCTGCTCGCTATACCGGAGTGCTCGGAACGGAGCGACGTCGGCCACGTCCGGATTCTGCGGCACGCGAGCCGCGACAATTCCCGAGGTGACACATCGGGCGCTCGTCGTCGGTGCCGGTAACGCCGGAAAGGCGCACGCCGAAGCCCTCGCGAGCATCGGCATCGATGTGGTCGGCCCGCTTAGCGGCACCGCGACGGTGGCCGATCTTTCGCCGCTGCGAGATCCGGCCGTCGACGTGGTGCACGTTACGACAGCGAACGACCTGCATCCACCGCTCGTGCGTGAAGCACTGCGTGTCGGCAAGCACGTGGTCTGCGAGAAGCCGCTCGCCGGCGATCTCGAGGGTGCGGAGAAGCTCGCTGAGTGGGCGGAGCTGAGCGGGCGGCACACGACGATCTGCCAGAACTACCGCTTCCTACCGCTGATCGCGGAGCTGGCATGGCGCGTCGCAGCCGGCGAGCTCGGGCCGGTGCATCTCGCGCGCGGCGCGTTTCTGCAGGATTGGCTGCTCCTGGGCACGGATGACAACTGGCGCCTCGACACCTCGCGGGGCAGCGTCTCGCGCACCGCGGCGGACATCGGCGTCCACTGGCTCGATCTTGTGGAGACGATCACCGGCCGTCACGTCGAGGCGGTCGTCGCGCAGCTCGGGTACCTGCACGGCCGCAAGACCGAGGACCACGCCGGCCTTCTCATTCGTTTCACGGGTGGGATGCAGGGCGTCTGTACGTTGTCGCAGGCATCGGCCGGTCGGCGCAACGAGGTCGAGCTCTCCCTCGACGGCACGGCGGGGTCAGCGACGTGGCACAGCGAACGAAGAGACGAGCTCTGGATGGGCGCCCGGGGTCGCGCGCCTGCGGTCGTGACGCGTTCGAGCGTGCGCTCGGCACCCGCTCGCGAGCTCACCAAGCGGCCGCCAGGCGCGGACGAAGGCCGTCGGAATCTGCTTGCCGCCTTTTACGCGACCCTCGACGGAAAGCCGTCACCCGTGCCGTTGCCGACGTTCGCCGACGGTTTGCGGCACGTCCGGTTCGCGGAAGCCGCGATCGTCAGCGCGCGGCGCCGCGCCTGGGTCGAGATCGCGGACATGAAGACGACGGTCGCTCAGGCCCCATCGTGACGCGGGTCGGCATTCAGGACCGCCTCGTCCCCGGCGCGACTCCGCGCGAGAAGTACGACGCCGCACGGCGCTTTGGTTTCGACGCGCTCGAGCTCTCGGAACGTCCGGCTTTCGACGAGGTGCGCACCGCCATCCGCGAGAAGATCCCGGTCACCGCGATCGCCGGCGGCTACCGCGGGTGGTTGATCGATCCGGACCCCGACAAGGTCGCCGCCGCGCGGAACGACATCGCCAGCCTTCTCGATCTCGCTGGCGAGCTTGGCACGGGCATCGTCGTCGTGCCGATCTGGGGACACACACGCCATCTTCCGGGCATCGCGACCGGTCGCACGCGCGACGAAGACGAGACGCTCTTCCTCGAAGGTTTGCGACCGCTCGCGGAACGCGCCGAGCGTGCGGGCGCGCGAATCTTCATCGAGCCGCTGAACCGCTATCAGAACGACGTGTGCGTGACCATCGCCGATGCCGTCCGTTTCCGCGACGCCATCGACAGCGCGGCGGTGTTCGTTGTGGGCGACACGTTCCATATGAACATCGAAGAGGCCGACGTGGCGGCGTCCCTCGCCGAAGCCGGCGAGAAGCTCGGCTACGTGCAGATGGCGGATTCGCAGCGTTTCGAGCCCGGCGCGGGTCATATCGACTT
>VBGU01000299.1 GCA_005881085.1 Chloroflexota bacterium
AATTTGTGCGACAGGGTTCGCACATTTTGACGACAGGTTTCGCGTCTTAGTCACCTTGCCACGGCAAGTTGAATGTGTCTTCATACCCGCATGGGCAAGGGCTGGGCGAGAGGTCTCACAGCGGCGACCGATCCGCGGATCGCTCGAGCCGCCGCGAGCCATCGCGGGAAGCAGTACATCCGCCGGACGCCGCCGGAACTGTGCCGCTGGCCGGTCACGGGCCTGACCACCCTCGCCCTTACGTGGTCCGACGAGATGGCCTACATAGTTGGCCTCACGGCGACCGATGGGTGCCTCGTCACTGGGCGGCGAGCTATCAGCTTCAAATCGAATGATCGTCAACTCGTAGAGACGTACCTACGCTTGCTCGGTCGACTCAATTCGGTCAAGAGCCATCCAACGAACCGCGGCGGGATTGCGTACTACGCGCAATTTCACGACTCGCGTCTATATGAATGGTTCCGTTCCGTAGGGCTAACTCCGAGAAAGAGCCTCACCATGGGAGCGCTCTGCGTACCTGATGGGTTCTTCCTGCCGTTTGCGCGTGGGCTCCTCGACGGTGACGGCAGCATCATCAACAAGGTCTACCGCGCGGATACAGGTGGCAGTAGCGATTACTACTGGGAGTACTTGATCACGAGCTTCAATTCCGCGAGCAGCGAGCACATCCAGTGGCTCCAAGCGACGCTCCTGCGCCTTTTCAACCTGAAAGGCAGCGTGCAGATGAGCAGGACGACGGCTGGCAACCCCTACTTTCAGCTCCGGTACGGAAAAGCGGCGTCGTCAAGAATGCTCAGTCTTCTTTACCCCGCTGGGGCACCTTGTCTCGACCGGAAACGCGCCATCTGGGACGCCTACGTGTCGCGGCATGGCATCGCGTTGGGCTAAAATAGCCGTGCCTGCCCAGGTGGCGTAATGGTAAACGCGCATGTTCGAGGGGCATGTGCCCTAATAAGGCGTGCGGGTTCAAGTCCCGCCCTGGGCACCGTATCCAACCAAGTTACACACGCACCCTCTGCCACGCTCCCGAGTTGAAGCGCCACGCGAGTAGTCCCGCGCGCACGAAATAATCCGCCGCGATCCCAGCCCACACTCCGGTGAGTCCAAGTCCGAGCGGAAACGCGAGCAGGTACGCGAGCGGCAGCCGCACCACGAACCAGTTCACGACCGTCGCGACGAGCGGAAAGCGCGTGTCACCCGCGCCGCGAAGCGCGCCACCGAGCGTGAAGATCACCGCCTGCGCGGGCTGGCCGATACCGATGATCGCAAGCGCGCCGACGCCCGCGTCGATGACGTGCTGGTCGTTCGTGAAGATACCGAGCAAGAACCGCGGGACGACCATGAAGACCACGCCCGCGGCTGTCGCCCAGAAGAACGCCATCCGCACCGCGGCCCAGCCTGACCGAAACGCTCGCTGCGGATCGCCCATGCCGAGCGCCTGGCCGACGAGCGCGCTCGACGCCCCGGCGAAGCCGATGCACGGGAGAAACGAGAAGCTCTCGACCTGGTTGACGATCTGATGCGCCGCGGATGATTCGGTACCGAGACGGAAGGCGAACCCCGAAAGCGCGAGGATGCCGATGCTGAACAAGGCGCTCTCCGCCGCCGACGGGAGACTGATGGCGAAGAGCGAGCGAATGAGGCCCACGTCGAGGCTCCACTTGCCGCCACGGATCGTCAGGTCGGCTCGTCCGATCCAGAGGAGGTAGAGCGAGATCCCGCAGATGACCGCGCTGTTGGCGACGACCGCGTAGCCCGCACCAATCGCACCAACATGTAGGACGTCGATGAACAAGAACGCAAGCGGCACGGTCACGCAGACCGACAGGATCGCGAGCCACATCGGCGTCCGGCTGTCGCCGGCGGCGCGAATCGCGGAAGTGGCGATGAACCAGACCGTCTGAAAGACGCTCCCGGCGCCCACGAAAGCGAGGATCGGACTCGCAACCGCGACGACCGCTTCGTCCGCGCCGAGCAGTCGCAAGAGGGGCGACGCGAATATGACAAAGCCGACCCCGAAGGCGACGCCAAAGATCGCGCCTAGCGCGATCGACTGCCGCGCGACGTCCGACGCCACACCCGCGCGCCCCTCCCCCATTCGCCGGCTGACATGAGCCATCGTCCCGATCGCGAGCGATCGCCAGACCGGGAACATGAGGAACAGGAATTGGAACGCGGCGCCTACAGCCGCGGTCGACACCGCGCCGAGATGCCCCACGAACGCGAAGATGGTGGCTTGCCCGGCAGCCGCGATCAGGTTCTCGATGATCCCCGGCCACGCGAGCTCGAGCGCTGCCCGCTGCGGGTGGAGGGCCGCCAGTGCGGCGGCCCGCGGACTCGGTGCGGGGGTGGCCTCCTCCGCGGCCTCGACGGTCGAGCTCAAGGAACGACGATGACGCTGTTTCCTGTGGTGACCTCGCCGACCTGGACCGGCCGCACGCCCTTCGTCGCGCAGGCTCGCTGCCACGCTTCAGCGTGCGCCGCGGGAACCCCGACGAGCAGGCCGCCGGACGTCTGCGGATCGAGAACCAGCGTGCGGAGTACGTCGTCGACGCCGTCGAAGTGAACCTTCGCCCCATCATCGAAATAGGAGCGGTTGCGTTCGAGGCCGCCGAAGCTGATCCCGGTCTCTGCGTGTCGAAGCGCACCGGGTAGAAGTGGCACGAGGCTCGCGTGTATCCGCACCCCGACCGACGACCTCTCCGCCATCTCGTGGGCATGGCCGACCAGGCTGAAGCCGGTAACGTCGGTCGCAGCGTGGAGCTCGGCGTCGACGGCCGCTTGTGCGGCCGCGCGATTGAGCTCGACCATCGAGGCGATGGCTGAAGCAAGGTCGGCCGCGTCGAGCGCGCCGCTCTTGTGGGCGGTGGTCAGAACGCCGGTCCCGATCGGTTTCGTGAGCCAGAGGGTGTCGCCCGCGTTCAGTCGCGACTTGAGAAGCATGCGTTCGGGGTGCACCCGACCCGTCAC
>VBGU01000300.1 GCA_005881085.1 Chloroflexota bacterium
CCGCCGAGCAAGGTCCCGCGGAAGGCAACCTCCTCAGGGATCACCGCCCCGAGCGGCAGGTACAGGGCGATGTGCCGCCCGATCTCGTCGGCCGAGACCCGCTCGAGTGGGGTGTAGCCCACCGGCTGGCCGATGATCGAGGGCGCGAGTCGCAGCACGAGGACGTCGACGGTGGCGATCACTGCCGCGACGAACGCTCCGATCAGGGCACCGCGAAACGCTCCGGCGCGGCGGACGCCGAGGGTTGCGGTGTCGAGCCCGATCGCCCGCGCTGCAACCACCGAGACACCGACCAGAGCGGCGCCAGCGAGAACGAACTGCCAGCTCCCGCCGGGCAGTACCGCGGTGCTGCCGAGAAATGGATGGAGGAGGTTGCCCCAGAGAACGAGGAGGACCGCGAAAAGCCAGACCTTCAAGAGCCCGCCGCGCGCGGAACTAGCGGATCGCGAGCCCCGCGATAAGGGTCGGCAACAGCGCCAGCACCGCGAGGCCGATGGTGCGAAGCGCGGTAATCATGGTGCAGCGGAAACATGACAGAACGCTGCCGCAAGTGGTCGCAGCCGAGTCTCATCAAGCCGCGAGTCGATCGAGCAAACCGGTGAGCGCATCGCGCCAGTCGGCCGCGAGGTCGAGCACCGACAACCGGATCTGCCGCTGCCCGGCCTGCGCCTTGGGGAACGATCGGAGAACGCGCGTGCGTTCGTCTGGCTGGATGTCCCGACCCATGACGACGCGCAGCTCCGGGCCGCGCGCGCGCACCTCCGTCGCGCCCGCTTTGACGGCACGGAGCTTCACCTCGACCCCGTAGAGGAGGTTTCGAACCGGTTCCGGCGGCGGCCCGTAACGGTCGCGAAGCTCCTCCCGCAGGCCGGCGAGGTCGTCGAGCATGGCGAGCCCGGCGATGCGCCGGTAGAGCTCGAGCTTGCGCTGGCGGCTGGGCACGTAGTCGTCCGGAATGGCGGTGGAAAGGGCCAGATCGACGGTGATCTCGGGCAGAGCCGCGGCCCGCGGGGCGCCCCTCTGCTCGTTGACGGCCTCCTCGAGAAGCTGGGTGTAGAGCTCGAATCCGACCGCCGCGACGTGGCCGTGCTGCTCGGCGCCGAGGATGTTCCCGGCGCCCCGGATTTCGAGGTCGTGCATGGCGATCTTGAAGCCCGCGCCGAGCTCGCTCGCCTCGAAGACAGCCTGAAGACGCTTGCGTGCCTGCTCGGTGAGGTGCTGCTCCTTTGTATAGAGAAGGTAGGCGTACGCCTTTTCGGCGCTGCGTCCGACCCGCCCGCGGAGCTGGTAGAGCTGCGCGAGGCCGAGTGTCCCGGCGCGGTTGATGACGATGGTGTTGACGTTCGGGATGTCGAGGCCCGACTCGATGATGGTCGTGCACACGAGGACGTCGTGCTCGGCGTCCGCGAACTCGACCATCACGCGCTCGAGCTTCCGGTCATCCATCTGACCGTGCGCGACCACGTAGCGCGCGGTCGGCACGAGCTCGCGGAGACGATGCGCCTCCTGCTCGATGCCCTGCACGCGGTTGTGCACGTAGTAGACCTGCCCGCCGCGGTCGATCTCGCGCACGATCGCTTCGCGCAGTACGTCGTCGCTCCGCTCCACGACGTGGGTCTCGATGGGCTGGCGGTTCTCCGGCGGCGTCTCGATCACGCTGATGTCGCGCACGCCCGAGAGGGCCATGTGGAGCGTCCGCGGGATCGGCGTAGCGGTCATCGACAGCACGTCGACCTCGGTGCGCATCTGCTTCAGTCGCTCCTTGTGCTTGACCCCGAACCGATGCTCCTCGTCGATCACCACGAGGCCGAGATCGCGGAACTGCACGTCCTTTTGGAGCACCCGGTGCGTTCCGACGACGATGTCGACCTCGCCCGTGCCGATCCCCTCCGCGACGGCCCGCTGCTCGGCAGGCGAGCGGAACCGCGAGAGCATCTCGACGTTCACCGGAAACGTCGCGAGGCGCTCGCCGAACGTCTCGTAGTGCTGCTGCGCGAGCACCGTCGTGGGCACCACGATCGCGACCTGCTTGCCGTCCTGGACCGCCTTGAACGCCGCGCGCAGCGCGACCTCGGTCTTGCCGTACCCGACGTCGCCGACGATGAGGCGATCCATCGGCCGGCCGCGTTCCATGTCGCGCTTGGTGTCGTCGATGGCCTGCAGCTGGTCCGGCGTTTCGGTGTAGGGGAAGGCGTTCTCCATCTCGATCTGCCACGGCGTGTCGCGACCGAACGCGAAGCCCTGCGTCGCCTCGCGCGCCGCGTAGAGGCGGAGGAGTTCCCGCGCGATCTCCTCGGCCGCCTTCTTCGCGCGGCGTTTGGTGACGCCCCACTCGCGCCCGCCGAGCGCGGAGAGGGCCGGCGGCGTGCCGCCGACGTAGCGCGTGACCTTGTCGACGCGCTCGGTGGGAAGCGAGACCACGTCGGTCCCGGCGAATTGCAGCTCGAGGTACTCGCGCACCACGCCCGCGACCTCGCGGGTGACGAACCGCTCGAATCGGCCGATGCCGTGGTCCTCGTGCACGATGTGGTCGCCAGGCTTGAGGTCGGAGAGGAACGAGCCGATCTGGACGCGCCTGCGGCGGCGCTCGGGGTGCCGCGGCTTCCGGAACCCGAAGACCTCCGCGTCCGTGAACACGCGGAGCCCGAGCTCGGGTATGGCAAACCCCTCGGCGAGCGGTACGCGGGCGACCACGAGCGAGCCCGGCGCGGGTATGTCGTCGACCGTCTCGCGCGCCACGGCCGTCACGTCGCGGTCGGCCAGGAGCTCCGCGAGGCGCGCGGCTTGTGGCGTCGCGATCAGCGTGATGCCGTCGGCGGGCGTCGTGGCGAGCTGGCCGATGAAGTCGGCGAGGCGGCCGGCGTAGCTCGTCGTTCCGCCCCATCCGAGCCGAACGCTGTCCGGACCGGATCCCATCCGCGCGGTGCCGTGCTCGGTCGCGAGCGATTCGATCTTCGACCGCGGCACGTACGGCGGAGGGAAGACCGAGACGGTCAGGCCCTGCGAGGCGAGCTCGTCGCGGCGCTCTTCGGCCTGGGCCTCGAGGGCGTCGTGCGCGAGCTCGAGCTCGACGGTGTCCTCGAAAACCACCGTCGCGCGCTCGCCGAGGTGATCGAGGAGCGACGCTGTGGCGCCGAGGGCCGGCGCGAACGCGTCCGTGCCCGGCGCGTAGCCGCCCTCGCGCAGCGCATCGACGAGCGTCGCGTACGGCGAGAGATCCGCGCGCTCGTCGTCGTCGGCGTGCGCGAGCCGGTCCCACCCGGCCCGGATCAGCTTCTCCGCCACAGCGGGAGCGCCCTCGAGCGCGAACTCCCGCGCCGGAAGGACGATCAGCTCTTCGAGCGGCGACTGGGAGCGCTGCGTCACGGGATCGAACGCGCGAAGCGTCTCGATCTCATCGCCGAATAGCTCGACGCGCGCGGGCTGCTCCGCCGACGCCGGGTAGATGTCGATGATCCCGCCGCGGCGCGAGAACGTGCCGGGCTCGCTCACCTCGGTCACCGGCTCGTAGCCCAGATCGAAAAGCCACGCCGCCGTCTCCGCCCATGAGAGCCGGTCTTGAGCTCGAAGCGTCCGGCCGCGACGGGCGAGGTCCTCCGGCGGGATGGTGTGCTCGAGAAGGGCGCGCAAGCTCGTGACGACCGCGACCGGGGCTTGCGTGGTCGC
>VBGU01000294.1 GCA_005881085.1 Chloroflexota bacterium
AGCCGCACGAGGACCGCGAGCTGTTCCGATCCGATGCGTGAAGCTCCGATCTGGACCCCTTCGCGTTTCAGCGTCGCCGTCAGTTCGCCGATGACCCAGTTCGCGATCAGCTTGGGGTGTCCTGGCTCGGCTTTGACGGCCGCCTCGTAGTAATCGGCGAGCGCGCGGTCGGACACGAGGATTCGCGCGTCGTAATCCGAGAGCCCGTACGACGCGACGAATCGCGCGCGGCGCTCCGCCGGCATCTCCGGAAGCGCATCGCGGAGCTTCGCGACCATCTCGGCTGAGGGCGAGAGCGACACAAGGTCTGGCTCCGGGAAATAGCGGTAGTCCTCGACGTCCTCCTTCGAACGCTGCAGATACGTGCGCCCCCGCTCGGGACTCCAGCCCACGGTGATCTTTCCCGTCCGCGTCCGGATCTCCCCGCCGGAACGCCACTCCTGCCACAGGCGGTCGGACTCGTACGCCACGGCCCCGCGCAACGCCTGATAGCTGTTCAGGTTCTTGATCTCGCTCTGGCGTCTTGCCGTTCTCCTGGAAGCGGATCGAGACGTTCACGCCGAAGCGGCCGGCGCCCTCCTCGAGGCGCATCTCGGACACGCCCGAGAAGATGAGGATGTCGCGCAGCGCGCGGACGTAGGCCTCGCCCTCGTCCGCCGAGCTCATGTCGGGCTCGCTCACGATCTCGAGGAGCGGGACGCCGGACCGGTTGAAATCGACCAGGGTGTAGCGGCGGCCCGCGTCTTCGCCGTGCTTCAGCGTGCCGGTGTCCTCTTCGAGATGCGCGCGCGTGATGCGGATCCGCTTTCCGGTGGGGAGCTCGAGCCATCCCTTCACGCTGAGCGGAAGGTCGTATTGCGAGATCTGGTAGCCCTTGGGCAGATCGGGGTAGAGGTAGTTCTTGCGGTCGAACTTCGTGTGCTCCGGGGTCTCGCAATGGAGCGCGAGCCCGGCGGTGATGGCGAGCTCGATCGCCTTGCGGTTCGGAACGGGCAGCGCGCCCGGCAGGCCGAGGCAAACGGGACAGACGAGCGTGTTCGGCGGCGCGCCGAACCAACGCGCCTGGCAGCCGCAGAACATCTTCGAGTCGGTCTTGAGCTCGACGTGGGTCTCGATACCGATGACGAGCTCGTACGGCGCCGCGCTCATGGAGTTGGCGGCGCTGAGGTGTGCTCGGGCGAGACGATGAGGCGGCTCAGGTTGACGATCACGCGGTCGTCGCTCACCGAGACAAGATATCGGTCGAGGCCGCGCGGAGCACCCGGGCCCGCCTCGCCGCGCTCGTTGAACAGGACCGGAGCCGAGCCTCTGCACGCGGCCGTGAAGGAGCGGAGCGGTCCGTCGATTGTCACGTTCCAGCTGACCGGACAGACGCGGCCAAGCTGATCCGTCCACAGACCGCGGAACGCCACGACCTCGATACTCGAGAGGCGGCTCAGCCAGAACGCGTGCGCGTCATCGATGAGTGGCGGGCCGAAGCGTTTCGGGGCGCCGCCGACGGCAGGAAGGTCCGCGATCGACAGCACCAGACGATCGCCGGGCACGAGCGCCGGCGGAGTGACGAGCTGCGGCGCGGCGGCGAAGACCGCGACGCCTGCAAGGAGAACGAGACCGAGCACCAGGAAGATCCCGATCAGCGCGAACTGCTTCCACACCGGCGTGGGATCGAGCGACTCCGGCCCCGCCCAATGCTCGGGCGGCTGGTCCTCAATGCGTGTCCCCACCTAAGCGACCAGCGTGCGGATGCGACGCTGCGCGGCGCGCACCGCGCCGCGCACGAAGGGGCGGTCGTCGGTCGCGAGGAACTCGAGGATTTCCGGCGCCTTCTGACCGAGACGTGCACCGCTAGCGGCGGAGAGCGCCATCGCGACGTTCCACCGCACGTTCTCGTCGGGGTCGTGCATCCACTTGCGCAGGCGGGCGAGGGTAGCGTCGGGGTACGACCGGACGAACTGATCGCCTATCGCGAACGGGCCGAGACTCTTGCGCACGTACTCCTCGCGATCGCGCAGGGCCGGCTCGATCAGGTCGAGGAGGGGCTCCGCCCATTCGGGCGTACGCGTCCGCGCCGCGTACTTTGCCGCGACGACGACCGCGCGGCGCAGGCGGCTGTCGGGACCGCTCACCCACTCCCGGAGAAGCGGGATGGTGTCCGCCCATGTCTCGGTCAACACCTGGCCCAGGAGGGCGGCCGCGGTCTCTCGGACGGCCCAGTCGTCGTCGCGCGCCAGGCGATAGCCAATGCGCGTGACCTCCCTGGAGTGCGTGCGCGCCAGCGGCCAGAGGACGAGCCCGGCCAGTTCCTTGTCCACGCGCCGGGGATGCGCCAGAAGGCGCTCGGCCCAGTCAAGCCGAACCCGCGGCGCGGGGTCGATACGGTCGATCACTTTGACCGCGAGGTCGTAATGATCCTTCCGCACCCACCCGTTCACACCCGACTTCCGCAGCGTGTCGGATGCACCGAGCGGGTCTCCTGCGTGAAGCGAACGTTCGAACCGCTCGAGCCACCCGGTCGAGGTCGAAGTTGTGTCGGTCGCCGTCACGCTCGCCCAACGAAGCGCGCGATGCGTTCGCCCGCCTCTTCGATCTTCTCGAGGCTCGTCGCGTAACAGGCGCGCACGTGGCCTCGTCCCCGCTCGCCGAAGGCGCTGCCGGGCACCGTGACGACCTTCTCCTCGAGCAGGAGGCGCTCCGCGAACTGCTCGTCGTCCATTCCCGTCGACGTGATGTTGGGGAAGCAATAGAACGCGCCGCGCGGTTCGAAGCAGTGGAGGCCGAGGTCGTTGAAGCGCTTGAGCATCACTTTCCGGCGCCGGTCGTACTCGCCGACCATACGCAGCACCTCGTCTTCACCGGTGCGCAACGCCTCGAGCGCCGCGTACTGACCCGCGGTCGGGACGCACATCACCGTGTACTGGTGGATCTTCATCATCTGCTCGATGACCCCGGCCGGGGCGCACGCGTACCCGACGCGCCATCCGGTCATCGCGTACGACTTCGAGAATCCGGCGAGGTAGATGGTGCGGTCTCGCATCCCGGGGACTTCGATGATCGAGCGGTGCCGCACGCCATAGACGAGACGGTCGTAGATCTCGTCGGCGTAGACCAAAAGGTCGTGCTGGTCGGCGAGCCTCGCGAGGCCCTTCAGATCGTCCTCGGTCAGCACCGCGCCGGTGGGATTGTTCGGAAAGCCGATCAGGATCGCGCGGGTGCGCGGGGTGATCGCCCCCTCGACGTCCTCGGGCCGCAGCCGGAAGTCATGCGACTCGTCGGTGGCGACCGGCACCGGTACGCCGCCCGCGAGCACGATGCCCGGCACGTACGCGACGTACGAAGGGTCGGCGATGATCACCTCGTCGCCGTCGTTGAGCGTGGCGCGCAGCGCGAGGTCGACGGCTTCCGAAACACCGACGGTGACGAGGATCTCGCGCTCCGGGTCGTACCGAACGCCGCGCAGCTTTTGGGTGTGGTCGCTGATGGCCTCACGCAGCGGACGGATGCCGTAGTTGGACGTGTACTTCGTCTTCCCGTCCTTGATAGACCGGACCGCGGCCTCGCGGAAACGGTCCGGCGTGATGAAGTCCGGCTCACCGACGCCGAGCGAGATGACTCCCTCGGTACCCGAGACCAGATCGAAGAAGCGCCGGATCCCGCTCGCGGGGATGCGCTCGACCTTCGCGTTCGTCAGCGAACGGCGAGTGGCCTTCATGCGGCTTTCTCCTTCGGTCGTTCGAGGTGGTGCGGAGTGGCGCGCTCGTACGCCGCCGCGACGCGGAACATGGTGCGCTCCTGGTAGCTGTTCGCGATGACCTGCAACGATATTCCCGGCAGTCCCGAAATGTTCACGGGCAGCGTGAAGATGTCGTTCAGGTACATCGACAGCGGGTCGTTCACCTTCGCTCCGATCGGGAACGCGACCGTCGGCGAGGTCGGCGTGACGAGCGCGTCCACCTTCTCGAACACGCGGTCGTACTCGTCCTTGATCAGCGTGCGGACCTTCTGCGCTTTTACGTAGTACGCGTCGTAGTAACCGGCCGAGAGCGCGTAGGTCCCGAGGATCATGCGGCGCTTCACCTCTGGGCCGAAGCCGTTTCCTCGCGTGCGCCGATACGTCTCGAGCAGGTCCGGCCCCTCGACGCGCAGCCCGTAGCGGATGCCGTCGTAACGCGCGAGGTTCGACGACGCCTCCGCAGGCTGGATGATGTAGTAGACGGCGAGGCCGTGATCGGTGAGCGAGAGCGAGACCTCCTCGAGTTTCGCGCCCTCGCGCTCGAGAACATTCAGCGCGTCGCGAACCGCCCGCTCGACGCCGGGCTCCATCCCCTTGACCGAGAAGTATTCCTTCGGAACGCCGATGCGCATGCCTTTCACGCCTTTGTCGAGGTCGCGACGGAGATCGTCGTTCGGGTAGTCGGTGACCATGGTCGCGTCGTTGGGATCTTTGCCGAAGATCGCCTCGCACACGATCGCGACGTCCTCGACTGTGTTCGCGAATGGCCCGACCTGATCGAGCGACGAGGCGAACGCGACGACGCCCCACCGCGGCACACGGCCGTAGGTCGGTTTCATGCCGACGACACCGGTGAGCGCCG
>VBGU01000295.1 GCA_005881085.1 Chloroflexota bacterium
AGGAATGCGTACTTGCTCATGTGCTTGGCCTCCCTTTGCCGTTCTGTTGGTACGACGAACGGCCTCCCCACGAATAGACAGGGAAGGCTAGCGCCGCGCGGGCGGCCAGCCACCTGCCGGGACCTCGGCCTTCCCGCGTTCCAAAGCGAGCAGGCGCCGCTTTGCTGCGAGCCCGCCGGCGTACCCGCCCAGGGTGCCGTCCGTCGCGACGATCCTGTGGCACGGGACCACGATGGGGATCGGGTTAGCGCCGAGTGCCGCCCCGGCGGCACGGGACGCCTGCTCGTTCCCGGCCTGCCGAGCGACGACCTTGTAAGTAGTGAGCTCGCCGTACGGAACCCGCGCGGTCGCGGTGAGGATCCGCTGCTGGAACGGCGTGAGCGCGGCGAGGTCGAACTGCACGTCGAACGATCGGCGCCGCCCTGCGAAGTACTCGTCGAGCTCGGTCAGCACGCGGTCGCAGCTCCGCCGGTCGGGCAACACGCCGGGGCCATACGCGTGCGTGATCCGCGACAGCTCGCGGGGGTCAGGCGTCGCGCCGTAGTGGATGTTCACGACGCCGCGCGGACCGACCGCGATCCACAGGGGACCGAGCGGGGAATCCATCACGTCGTACCCGACAGTGGCGAGCCCTTCCCGCTTCGCGCGCGCGACCAGCCGTTCGCGTGCTTCGCCGACAAGTGGTTCGAGCGCGTTCATCGGACCGCCTCCTTCACTTTCTTCATTGCCTCCGCGACGCGCGAGCGCGCCGCCTCTTCGCTACATCCGAGCGCGTCCGCGACCTCCGCGTAGGAGCGTCCC
The DNA here is from genome assembly GCA_005881085.1 of Chloroflexota bacterium. Lineage (GTDB taxonomy): Bacteria > Chloroflexota > Limnocylindria > P2-11E > P2-11E > 3-1-20CM-2-70-9. Next base: position 802 of record VBGU01000295.1, read on the forward strand.
TCGACCTTGCGCAGGACGAACGCGGCGCGC
>VBGU01000296.1 GCA_005881085.1 Chloroflexota bacterium
CTCGTGGCGCTCCAAAAGCTCACCGAACGTCACCGTTCCGATCCCACGACGATAGAACGGCGCCGCCTACCGGATGTGAGATGGCACGCGTCGTGCGCGTGCCTGGGTCATGGATAAAGCCAAGAAGCTCGAGAACGAGCGCGATCAGGAACAGCGCCAAGGTCTCACCGAGAAACGTCGTGGCAGCCCGCCCGCCGCGAGCGACAAACCCGAGGGAACGCCGCCGCACCCTCAGGATGTGAACGAGATCGCCGAGTAAGCGCTAGCGGCGCAGCTCGAAGATGATCTCGCCGTCGACCACCTGACCCGTCCGCGTGAAGCCAAGCTTGTCGTGGACGCGGAGTGACGGCGCGTTGTTCGGTGTGGTCGACGACACGAAGCGGCGTATGCGGTGTTCCGTGGCCGCCCAGTCCATGAGCGCGCGCGCGGTCTCGGTCGCATAGCCCTTCTTGCGGTGACTCGGGAACACCGTCCACCCCAGCTCGACGGCGTTCGGTGTCGCGGTGTCGTTCACGCCGGGCGGACCGTGAAAGTTGACATAGCCGACCATGGTCGCGGCCTCGCGCAGCACCATCGCGCGAAGCGACCACGGCGCCCACGACGCATCGTTCGCGACCTGGTCGCGCCGATAACGCACGAGCTTGAGCGCGCCCGCGTTCGGAAAGTCCGCCGGGATCCGGTAACCGGCGAGCGCCCCGATCGCGGCGCGATCGCCAGCGATGAGCGCGTCAAGCAGCGCGAGAGGCATCAGGACGAGGTCAAGCCGCTCGCTGTGTATGGCCTGCGCGCTCGTCGACGGAGCTAGTCCCGTTTCTTTATGCCGAGGGTCCGCTCGAAGATCTCGTCAGAAAGGCGCAGCGGCCGGCCCGAGCCGCCGTAGCGCTCCAGCGAGAGCTCGGCGAGCACCGAGAGCGCGATCTCCGCCGGCGTGCGTCCACCAAGATCGAGTCCGACCGGCGCGTGCACCGCGCGGATCCGCTCCTCGGGAAGGCCTTCGCCGCGCAGCATCTGCGCGATGAGGATCGTCTTGCGCTTGCTTCCGAGAAGGCCGACGTAGCGCGCGTCAGTCTTGACGGCGGCGCGGAGACAGTGCGAGTCGAGTTTGTGCCCGCGCGTCGCGATGATCACGAATGAGTTCCAGCCGATAGGCATCGTCTCGAGCGCCTTGACCATGTCCATGTTCACGACCTCGCTCACGCCTGGGAACCGCTCGCGATTCGCGAACTCCGGACGGTCGTCGATCACCGTGACCTCGTAGTCCAGCTGAACGCCGAGCTTAGCGATCGCGAGACCCACGTGGCCTCCCCCCGCGATGACAAGCCGCGGACGCGACATGACCGGCTCCACGAGCAGGTCGGTCTCCTCGTCGAGCACAACGGAGCGCGCCGTCCCCTGGCGCAGCGTTTCGGTCGCGGCCGCGCGCGCTCGTGCGTCGAGGGCGTGGTCGCCGAGGGTGCCGCCGCCCTTCGCGTCGGTCTCGACGAACAGCTTGCCTGCGGCGATCACGTCCTTGCCGCGCTTGCGCATGAGCGTCGCGACGGCGACCGGCTTGCCGCCCGCCGATGCCGCGAGGACGTCGCCGAGAAGATCGCGTCCCGCGAATCGCAGCACGCGCTCGCCCGGCTCGATCGAGATCCACATCGTGCCGCCGCAGACCAGGCCTGTGTCCCAGGCGAGGTCTTCGGTCAGCTCGTACTCGCGAAGCGATGGCTCGCCGGTTTCGATGACATGCTTCGCTTCGACGAACGCGTCGCCCTCGACACAGCCGCCGCCGAGCGTGCCGACGAGGCGCCCGAGGTCGTCGACGAGCAGCTTCGCTCCGACCACCTGAGGAGTGCTCCCAGTCGTGCGGACCACCGTCGCGACCGCGAAGCGCCGCCCCTCACGCTCGAGCTCGGCCATCCGAGCGAAGATCTCCCGCATGGAATCAGTATCCGCCTTCGGCTCTTCTGCCTAGAAAATGCGCCGGTTCGAGGGTCTCGCGGGCTCGCGGGTCGGTCCGACGATCACGTGGGATCGCCGGCCCCCTTAGTGGCCAGTCTCGGAACGCGCGATGTTGACGAGGGTCATGAGGACCTCGCGCCGGATCTCCATGCGGTTAGGGCCGGCCGCATCAACGACCAGCGCGTCGCAGGGCATAGCGAGCGCTGCCTCGAAAACAGCGAGCGCGGGCAGCGTGCCCCAAAGATCCCTGAAGCCCCACCGTTTGAACGTGGCTTCGGTGCTGAAGACGGGAAAGAAGATTCGATCATCGTCTTCTTTCACGCCCGGAACCTGAATACGTTCGCCCGGTGTCGGCGCTTTCTCGACGGGTACCACGAGCCAGACATCAGGAGCGAGGTGTGCCAGCGTCGGCAGAGCGCCATTCGCGCCGGAGTGAACGCGCTCCAGTGCGCGCATGAACTCCTCGATAGAGGCTGCGCTCATGTGCTTCGCAGGATATCGATCCCCAGCCCGGTTTCCGGATGCCGTTACTCGGTTGGTGGCGCGAGATCCTCCTGGCGGTCCACATCTCGCACGATGCCGCGGTCGTCGACGTCGACGTCCACGCGCATATCAACGTGCGCGCGGATCACCTCGTGCAGCGTCGCATGAGGGTCGGCGGCACGAATTTCGTCACGCAGTGCCGCCGGCAATGCGACGGGGTGGCCGCGCTTGCCGCGATAGCGCGGCGAGATGATCGCCGGTTTGCGCGCATAGGCCGCGATGACAGCGCGGACCGTTTCGGGTGAGACGAACGGCATGTCTCCGGGCAACACGAGGATCGCGTCGCCCTGGGCCTGCGCAACCCCTTCCTGTATCGAGCTGAACATGCCCCGCGACGGGT
>VBGU01000297.1 GCA_005881085.1 Chloroflexota bacterium
GGCTCGCCCTAGCAGGTCGCTAGCGACACGCCCCGGATCGCCGCGCAACGACGAATCCTTCACCCGGCACGCCAGACCCCTCAGAGATGCTGAGCTGAGAGTCGGCCTTGGTCCACATGGCGGTGGCGAGGCCTGACCCACAGAGTCGCCAGCCGTCATCGGTCAGGAACGGTGCGAGTGTCCCGCGGGCGCTCGCGTTCATCGCGGCGCCGCAGTCGATTCGCCACTCCACTTGATCGGTTCCCAGAACGGTCGAAAGGATCTGGCATCTGGAGGGCAACGCGACAGGAAACGGTTCATTCACAGCGACTGCAAGCTTCAAACGTTGCCACGTCAGCGCGCCGTCGATCGTCCGCGCGAGGAACGTTGTGCTGCCCGAGCCCTCGTAGGCGTGCACCGTCGCGACGGCGACCTTTCCATCGACCGGCGCAAGGGCGCCGACGCTCCACGTGCCGGTGTCACCGGGCGACCGCCGCCACGACCGACCGCCGTCGGTGGTGACAAGTACCCCTCCTGTTCCGCCGCCTGCGCCTGTGTCGATCCGAATCCAGCCGGAGGTAGGACTGGTGAACTGCGGTGCGCCCAGGAAACCTCCAGCGGGCGCTGATCGAGGTGTTGGTCCCCACCACTCTTGTCCCTCTGGCCGCTGCAGGGTCGCCCAGGTTTCGCCGCCATCGGTCGTCGAATAAAGGGTGTAGCCGCCGCAGCCGCCCATGGCGCAATAGGAGATGTCGCTCCCGAGAGCCCAACCATCGCGCGCGTTCACGAAAGTGATCTGAAGCAGAGGAGGTGATCCAGACGCGTGAAATTGCCGAGTCCATGTCCGGCCTCCGTCATGTGTGACTAGGACGGATGCCTCGGCCGAGGTACGGAGCGCCATCCAGCCGGTGTTCGCGTCGACGAATTCGAACGACGTCATTGATCCGTCGACAACGGCGAGCTGGGTCCATGTCGTTCCATCGGATGTTCCCAAGACCCGTGTTGCGCAATCGTCGAAGCTCGCGCGACATGCCGGGGCCGGCTGGACCACCCACGCGTGCTGAGCATCAACGGCAGCGAGGCCACCGAACTCCCCGGAGGCAAACGTTTTCTCCCAGGTCCGACCGCCATCGGTTGTTCGGAGAACCGCTAGCGAGCACGTCGTCCCGACGCAACCGGACGGATCGTCGATCGAGCCCACCAGCCAGCCTCTATCCGCGTCGATGAACTTGAGCTGATAAGTCGATCCTCTCGCGAGCGCGAGTCGCTCCCAGTGTTCCCCTCCGTCGGTCGTCCGGAGGAGAGCGCGACCCAGGGCATCGTCTATTGCGACCCAGCCATTCGATCGCGAGATGAAGTCGACCGCCCCAAAGGGGGTCGGACCCGCGAACGCCGCCGGCGCTGCCGATGCGGTGGCCGACGGCGCGGCGGTTTGCTCGACCAGTCCTGTTGAGGCTGGCGCGACCGTGGATGTCGGCGACGGCGCCGCTGTGGCGGAAACGCAGGACGCGAGAAGGCTGGCCGATATCGCAAGCGCGAGTCGCTTCATGCGACAGATGCTCGCTGAAATGGGCAGGGCAACGCGTCTGAGTTGCTCGCGCCAGAAGTCCTACGAAGAGTCGTACCCCTCGATGATTTCGGGCGTCATTCGGCAGACGGGCGTGTCTAATGGAGAATCGAGGTGATGACGACGTCGAGCGTTCAAACGCGCATCGCGGAGTTGCGCGAAAAGATCGAGAAAGCCAATTACGAGTACCACGTCCTCGATCAGCCGACGATCGCCGACGAGGCGTACGACGCCCTCATGCGCGAGCTTCAGTCGCTCGAGGCCGCCCATCCTGAGCTCATCACCCCCGAGTCACCGACGCAGCGAGTTGGGGCGCCCGCCTCGACCCGATTCGCACCGGTGCAGCACGCCGCGCCAATGCTGTCTCTGTCAAACGCGTTCAACGAGGAGGAGCTCCGCGCCTTCGACCAGCGCGTGCGGAAGCTCCTCGGACGAGACGACGTCGGCTACGTCTGCGAGCTCAAGATCGACGGCCTTGCGATCAACCTGACCTACGTCGACGGCAAGTTCGTGCAGGGCGCCACACGTGGCGACGGCCTAGTCGGAGAGGACGTCACCGGCAATCTACGGACGATCCGATCGATCCCGCTGACGCTGCGCGAGCCCATCAAAGGCCGGATCGACGTACGCGGCGAGGTCTACCTGCCGACCGCGTCGTTCGAGGCAACGAACAAGGAGCGCGTCGAGCGCGGCGAGCCGGCTTTCGCCAACCCGCGGAATGCGGCGGCCGGCGCCGTGCGACAGCTCGACCCGAAGGCCACCGCGAAGCGGAACCTCGCGATGTGGGC
>VBGU01000309.1 GCA_005881085.1 Chloroflexota bacterium
CCGGTTCCCGAGAAAGCGCTGCGGATGGCCGAGGACGTGGGGCGTCTCATCGCCGAGCGCAAGGGCATCGTCGTCACCGGCGGCCTCTCCGGTGTCATGGAGGCCGTGAGCCGGGGTGCGAAGAGCGCCGGCGGTGTCGTCATCGGGATCCTGCCGGGATTCGACAAGGGCGACGCCAACCAGTTCGTCGACATCGCGATCACCACCGGCATGGGCTGGATGCGCAACACGCTTACGGTCCGCGCGGCGGACGCCGTGATCATGATCTCGGGCGGGATCGGCACGCTGAACGAGCTGACCGTCGCGTACGAGCTCAAACCGACAGTGATCCTCGAGGGGACCGGCGGCTGGTCGTCGCGCATTCGGGAAGTCGCGTACGGTGGCAAGCACCTCGAGGAAGCGAAGATCGCCGAGCTCCACTTCGCGCAGACGCCCGAGGAGGCGGTCGAGCTCGCGTTCTCGCTCGCGGCCCAAGGTCGTGGCGACTCCCGAGTGGCCGAGCGCGAATTCAGGAGCTAACCAGACATGACCAAGGCTCTCGCTGACTGCCTTCGCTACAACCGGTGGGCGAACCTCATCTTGATCGATGCCTGTCGTGGGCTGACGGCGGAGCAGCTGGACACGCGCGCTAAGCATTCGTCGCGTTCGGCGCGGGATCTGCTCTCGCACGATCGCGATTGCTGCGGGGCGATGAGGACGAAATCAAGGTCACGCTCGCGCTGATCGGCATCGAGACCCCCGACCTAGACGGCTGGTTCTATGCCCCAGCAGCCGGATATGGTCGTGAGATCGCGAATAACGCCGATCCTCGCGGCAAAGTCGTGCGCTAGAGAGGCGGAGCGCCGATCGGCGGCAGCGTCGCTTCGCACCACGCCGCGGCCGCGAGGAGGCGCCGGTCGTCGCCGGGCGTCGCGACGAGCTGCAGTCCGAGTGGCAACCGGCTCGGGCCGAGGCCGCTCGGAACAACGATCGCCGGGGCGCCCATGAGCGACCACCTCGTGCAGAAGCGCGGGTCTCCCGTCGTCTCTGGCGTGGGAGCCTCTCCCACCGTGGCCGGAGTGAGGATGGCATCGAACGGCGTCGCCCACGATGCGAACGCTTTGGCCAACCGCTCGCGGGTCCGGAGCGCGTCGCGATACAGGTCGTCCGAGATCGCAGCACCGTCGGCGAGGTGCGATCGGACGATCTCGCTCACGAGCGTTTCGCGCCCGCTGAGGTCGCGCTTCATCGCGCGCGCTTCCTCGTACAGCATGATCGTCCGCAGGACGCGCTGCGCATCGTCGAGGCCGGCCGGGGGAGCCGGCCATTCGATCGGATAGCCGGCGGCCGCGAGCCGATCGACGTCCGCCTGGAATCTCTTCTGGACGGCGTCGTCGGCGTGCTCCCACTCGCCGGTGCGGAGCGCAGCGAGCTTCGGTGGTGTCCTGTCATCCGACCACCAGCGACCCACGGGCTCTCCCGCCATTGCCGCGGCGAGCCTCGCGGCTTCGTGGACTGATCGCGCGAACCCGCCGACCTGGTCGAGGGTGTCCGATGTCACGAACATCCCTTCGCGTGAGAGCCGCCCGAAGCTGGGCTTGAACCCGACCACGCCGCAGAACGCAGCCGGGCGGATCACCGAACCATTGGTCTGGCTGCCGACCGCGAGCGGAACGACGCCCGCGGCGACCGCCGCCGCCGAGCCCATCGACGATCCGCCGGACGTCCGCGACAGGTCCCATGGATTTCGCGTCGGTCCTGGATGTGCCATCGCGAGCTCGGCCGTGACCGTCTTCCCGACGATGATCGCCCCCGCGGCGCGAAGATTCCGCACCACCTCCGCGTCGCTTTCCGCTATCCGCCCCGCGTAGAGCGCGCTGCCGCGCTCCGCCGGGGCGCCCGCGGTGTCGAAGATGTCCTTCACCCCGACAGGGACGCGCACGAGGGCACCCGTTGCGTGCGTCGCGATGAGCGCCGCGTCCATGAGCAGCGAGTTCTCCGCATCGAAATGAACGAAGGCGTGAAGCCGCGGCTCGGTCTCCCCGAAGCGCCGAACGCTGGCCTCGACCGCCGAGCTCACGGCCGGATGATGCTCCGACCCGGTCAGCCTCTCTTGGTGCTGCCTTTTGCGCGGCCGGCCCGGCGCAGGACGAGAAGCTCCCGAAGCTCGGCAAACCGGTCGCGGAGCCAGCGCCGGTCGCGCTCCGCCAAGCGGACCATCGTCGCGGCCATCGCGACGAGCTCGTCGGCCTCCAGGTCCACGAGCGACGCGGCCTCGGCCTCGCCTACGCCCGTCGCCGCGAGGAGCAGCGCCGCGGGAATGCCAAGGACCGCGGAGAGACGCGCGAATACCGCGGCGCGTGGCTGCTGGATGCGACCCGCCTCCAGCTCGGCGATCGCCGCGCGCGAGATACCCACCCGGTGGGCGAGCTCGGCCTGAGTGAGGTGCAGCCCCTCGCGCGCGGACCGGACCGCGAGCGCCAGCGGAGGCCGTGACGCGGACTTCGGGATGACAGGACGCTAGCACTATGTCAGGGTGCGACAGCGCTCTGACAGCGCGTCAGTATACTGACATCATGCTGGTGGTCGGCGCGGACCACGTCGCGGCGGCAGTCGGCGGCGACGCGATCCTGCTTCTTGCGATCCCGGTGACGTGGATAATCGGGGTCATCGTCTTCGTCGCGTTCAAGTTCCACTCTCGCTGACGATGGCCGAGACCCTTCAGGCCATTCTCGCGATCACGTTGATCGACCTCGCCATGTCCGGGGACAACGCGCTCGTTATCGGCATGGTCGCGCGCGGGCTGCCTCGTGCGCAGCGGCGCAAAGCGATCGTGTTCGGGGCCGGCGCAGCGGTAGCGATCCGCGTCGCGGCGGCAGCGGCGGTGACGCTACTGCTCACCATCCAGTACCTGCAGCTCATCGGCGGTCTTGCGCTGATCGTGATCGCGTACCGGCTCGTCCGGCCCGATGACGGTCATGGCCGCACGGTCCGTGAAGTGACGACCCTCCGCGCGGCGATCGTCACGATCCTGGCCGCCGACTTCGCCATGAGTCTCGAGAACATCCTCGGGGTGGGAGCGGCCGCCCACGGGAACGTCCTGCTTCTGCTCTTTGGGCTTGGTCTGTCGATCCCGATCGTGCTCTTTGGAAGCGGGATCGTGATCGGGCTACTCGACCGATTCCCTCAAGCCACCTGGCTCGGCGCGCTCGCCATTCTCTGGACCGCCGCCGACCTCATCGTCAGCGAGCCTTCGCTCGCGGTGCTCAGCGCGATGCCCTACGTCGAGCTTCTCCTGACGACACTGTTCCTCGCGATCGTCGTGGCCGCGCGTTTCCGGCACGTCGCGCTCGCACGCGTGGGCGCGCGGCCGACGCGCCCGGTCGACCGGCGGGAGCGGCGCGCTTCCTGATCGTCGAACGCGGCGAGCGAGGACGTTGCGTGTAACGGCGACGCTCGATCGTTACGTGAACGCTGCGTCTGAACCGTTGACACCTCAGTCCGCGGTTACCAGACTCCCCTGCGGCCGAGGGCGGAAGGGGAGACCGCCGGAGCAATGGCGCCGCCCCTCAGGCCGCAGGGGAGGAGAACGCGATGCGCAACTCGTGGTGGAAGACGCTACTCGGAGCCGCTCTGGCGGTGGCAGCGCTTCTTGTCGGATCACCGGGCTCAGCAAGCACGCACGTCGCTTTCAACGGGACGTTCCAAAACACAAGCGCGGTCATCACGGACTTCCGACAGGCTGATGGCAACACGTTCATCAGCGAGACCGTACACGTGGTCTACGCCGGCGACCTCTCGGGATCCGTCGTCGAACAGATCGATCTGGTGATTCATCCCAATGGGTCGCTCAACTTCAATGGGGTAGACGTCTGCGCGTGCACGCTCGCGGGGCGTTCGGGCACGGTCGTCTCCCCGTTCTCCGGGACCGGCGATGCCAGTGGTGCCTCAAGCGGCCGCTTCACGATCAAAGGGGCCACGGGTGCCCTCGCGAACCTGTACGGGGTCGGAACCTTCCAGTCCTCGAACGGCGGTTCGAGTGGCTCGTTTTCGGGCGTCTACCACTTTGACCCGTAGTCCCACGCGCATGACCTCTCTTCAAGAGATCTAACGGGAGCGGTTAGCCGCTCGGATCATCGCGGGCGCGGCGGCGCGCGTCTGTGCGCGGTTCCTGATCGTCCGGCGCATTGTCACGCGCGGTGCCCATCCTTTCGGCAGGCCCCGAATCACGCCTCTGATCCGGCGAAAGCCGGCCTTGCGGAACATCGCGTCGGTACCGAAGAACGCGAAGTCGTCGTGCACCCGCTTCGCGTCCGCGCGGGGGTAGGCTTCGACGGCCGGCGCGCCGCGCCTTCCCGCATAGTCCACCGCCGCGCGGATCATCGCGAGCGCGACTCCCTGACCGCGGTGGCCGCGCCTGACAGTGATGCACGGGATCACCCATGCCGCCACCTCGTCGACGGGTGGCGTGGCCTTCGAGTTTCGGATGCGCGCGAAGTCGTACCGCGGCCCGAGCGAGACGAACCCGATCGGCTCGCCCGCCCGGTAGGCCACGAGTCCGGCTGAGTTCTTGCGACGCCGGGCCAGCTTTGCGAGCAGCGTTCGGCGCTTCGCCTCGGCCGTAGCAGGGGCGCCGCCGGTGATGCCGAGCTCGCGCTTC
>VBGU01000310.1 GCA_005881085.1 Chloroflexota bacterium
GAAGGTTCGCGACAGCCAGAACGACCATGTGAATGGCGACGAGCGCGACCAGATAGAAGTAGGCGCGTTGCACGGCGGGGAGCGGGCGGTCGACGGGGTGCATGAACGCAGATGATGGCGCAGTTCGATTGGCCTGGGCGTCGCCGAGCGCACGTTCAGCGGTGTACATTCGGCCTGGGTCTGTTGGCCGCGGGGGCCCGCCGGGCGGGGCGGCCACTAAGGGGAGGCAGACATGATCCCTGCGTCCTTCGAGTACGCGGTCGCGCGCGACATCGCCGACGCGATTCAGCTCCTGGCAAGCTCAGGTGGAGAGGGCAAGGTGCTCGCGGGAGGCCAAAGCCTGATCCCACTCATGAAGTTCCGTTTGGCCCAGCCGGCCCTCCTCGTCGACCTCAATCGGGTCACCGGACTCGCGGAGATCCGCGAGAACGGCGACCTGCGCATCGGCGCGCTCGTGCGTGAGGCCGACCTCGACACGAACGCGATCGTGAAGGCTCGGTATCCGATCCTCGTCGACACCACGCGGGTGATCGCCGACCCGCTCGTCCGCAACATGGCGACGGTCGGCGGCAACCTCGCGCACGCAGATCCCGCGAACGACCACCCCGCCACGATGCTCGCGCTCCGCGCGTCCGTCGTGGTGCGGGGTCAAAAGGGCGAGCGCGTGATACCGATCGATGAATTCTTCGTCGATACGTTCACCACGGTGCTCGGCCCTGACGAGATACTCACCGAGATTCGCATCCCCAAACCACCCGCCCGGAGCGGCGGTGCGTATCTCAAGCTCGAGCGTAAGGTCGGCGATTTCGCCATCGCGGGTGTCGCCGTGATGCTCGCGCTCGACGACAAGGGCAAGATCGGCGCGGTGGGGGTCGGCGTGACGAACGCCGGGCCGACCGCGATCCGCGCGCGCAAGGCCGAGGAGCTGCTGCGCGGCCAATCCCCCGACGACAAGACGATCGCCGCGGCGGCAGCGGCGGCCGCGGGTGAATCGAAGCCCTGGTCCGATCTGCGCGGTCCGGCCGAGTACAAGCTGGACGTGATCCGTGTGCTCACGCAGCGCGCGATCCGTAAGGCGCTCGCGCGCGCCGCGGGAGGCAAGTAGAGATGGCGGTCCAAACTGCGCCCACCACGAGCCGCGGGCAGCGCACTCTCAAGATCCACGTCACGGTGAACGGCGTGCCGCACGACGTCGACGTCGAGGCGCGCACGTTGCTCGTCCACTTCATCCGCGAGAACCTCGGGATGACCGGAACCCACATCGGCTGCGATACGACGAACTGCGGCGCATGTACGGTTCTGGTCAATGGCCGCGCGGTGAAGTCATGCACGATGTTCGCGGTCCAGGCGGACCAAGCGACGATCGCAACGGTCGAGGGCCTCGAGAAGGATGGCAAGCTCCATCCGATCCAGGAAGGCTTCCATCAGGAGCACGGCCTGCAATGCGGGTTCTGCACCCCCGGAATGATGATGACCGCCGTCGCCTTCCTCGCGACGAACAAGAAGCCGACGGAGCTCGAGATACGCGAGGCGATCTCGGGGAACCTTTGCCGCTGCACCGGTTACGTGAATATCGTCAAGTCGATCGACCACGCGGCGCGAACGATGCGCGAGACCGCTGAAGGGAAGGCCTAAAGCAGTGGCTATTGAAATCGGCGGCATCGGCCACAGCGTCAAGCGCAAGGAAGATGCGCGCTTCATCCGCGGGAAGGGCAAGTACGTCGACGATGTGAAGCTGCCCGGCATGCTGTACATGGACATCGCCCGCAGCCCGCTCGCGCACGCCCGCATCAAGAACATCGACACGTCGAAGGCCCTGGCCATCCCGGGCGTCGTCGCTGTCATCACCGGCAAGGACCTCGTCCCGCTCAACCTCCATTGGATGCCGACGCTCATGTCGGACAAGCAGATGGTGCTTCCGACTGACACGGTCCTCTACCAGGCGCAAGAGGTCGCCGCGGTCGTCGCGACGGAGCGCTACATCGCCGCCGACGGCGTCGACGCGATCGAGGTCGACTACGAACCTCTGCCAGTCGTCGTCGATCCGATCAAGGCGCTACAGCCCGACTCTCCATTGGTTCGCGAGGACCGCGAGCAGAAGGACAACCACATCTGGCACTGGGAGGTCGGCGACAAGGCCGGGACCGACAGGGCGTTCAGGGACGCCGAGGTCGTGGTCAAGCAGGACCTCTACATCCCGCGGATCCACGTCTCGTCGATCGAGACCTGCGGGATCGTCGCGAGCTTCGATAAGGTCGAGGGCAAGCTCACGGTGTACATGACGACGCAGGCGCCGCACGCGATCCGCACGGTCATCGCGCTGGTCGCCGGCCATCTCGGCCTTGCCGAGCACAAGATCCGCGTCATCTCACCGGACATCGGCGGCGGCTTCGGCGGAAAGGTGCCGGTCTATCCGGGATACGTCCTCGCCATCGGCGCATCTGTGCTGACCGGGGTGCCCGTGAAGTGGATCGAGGATCGCGCCGAGAACATCCAAGCCGACTCGTTCGCGCGCGACTACCACATCACCGCCGAGCTCGCCGCGAAGAAGGACGGCACGATGCAGGCACTCCGCGTGAAGACGATCGCCGACCATGGCGCATTCGACGCTGCGGCGAACCCGTCGAAGTACCCGGCCGGGCTCTTCCACATCATTACGGGGTCATACCCATTCGAGAAGTCCTTCGTCGAAGTGGACGGCGCGTACACGAACAAGCCTCCGGGAGGCATCGCATACCGCTGCTCGTTCCGCGTCACGGAGGCGGCCTTCACGATCGAGCGGCTGGTGGACATCCTCGCGCTCAAGCTCAAAAAGGACCCGGCCGAGCTGCGGATGCAGAACTTCATCCCGCCGACGGCCTTCCCGTACAAGTCCGTGCTGGGCTGGGAGTACGACTCAGGCGACTACGGCCGCGCGCTCAAGCTCGCGATGGACAAGATCGGCTACGCCGAACTGCGCAAGGAACAGGCCGAGAAGCGCAAGCGCGGAGAGCTCATGGGCATCGGCATCTCGTCCTTCACCGAGATCGTCGGCGCCGGCC
>VBGU01000081.1 GCA_005881085.1 Chloroflexota bacterium
TGGGTCGCCATGACGAGGAATGGCTCCGGCAGCTGGTACGTGGTGCCGTCGACCGTCACCTGGTGCTCGTCCATCGACTCGAGGAGGGCCGACTGCGTCTTCGGCGTCGCCCGGTTGATCTCGTCAGCGAGGACGACCTGGCTCATGACCGGTCCCGGCCGGAACTCGAACTTGTTGGTCTGCTGATTGAAGATCGAGACCCCGGTCACGTCGGACGGCAGTAAGTCCGGGGTGAACTGGATACGGCGGAAGGTGCACCCGAGCGACCGGGCGAGGGCCTTGGCCAGCACGGTCTTCCCGGTGCCGGGGACGTCCTCCACGAGGATGTGGCCGCGGCACATGAGCGCGACGAGCGCGAGCTCGATCTCGTGGTGCTTGCCGAAAATGACCCGCTCGACGTTCTCGACCACGCCGTTGACCTTCGCCGCGAGAGCTTTCTCCACCGTGCTACTTACCCCTCTTCGTTGAGTTGCGCGGCTGTTACCAGAAGTATCAGGGCTTCTTAGAGAACAACGTAGGAAGACCCTAAGTTCATATACGGGACCGCGACTCTTCCAGTTCCATGCTCCAGCGGGCGGGGCGGGTCCTGTCCCAGGGGCAGGGGCCCCTGACCGCGAAGCGGCTCCGGGATCGCTCGCTCCGCGCACCCTCCCCGCCAACGCAGCGCGCCGTGCGCGCTGCTGGCGGGTCCCCGGGGAACCCGCGCGTCGCGAGCGACTCCCTGCGCCGTGCCACCCGCCCCAGCGCTGTGCTACTTGCCCAGGGCGGCCCGCATGACAGCGGCGCCAAGTGGGGCCGCTGTAACTCCCCCTTCTGGCGTGTTCTCAACGATTACGGCAACCACCACGGTTGGATTCTGAGCTGGCGCGAAGCCAACGAACCAGCCGTGAGGCGGCTCGCCTGGTCGATTTTCGGCTGTGCCTGTTTTTCCGGCGACGTCGATGCCCGGGATCTTGGCCCCAAAAGCGAAAGCCCCGGGGCCGGCGACGGCGCCGACAAGCATTGTCGTCAGGGTCTTCGCGGTAGCGGGCGAGATCACCTGCCCAACGGGACCGGGCGCGATCTGACGGACGACGTGACCCTCGGGGTCGCGAACCTCCGTGGCGTAGTGGGCCGTCGGCATCACCCCGCCGTTCGCGATCGCGGCGTACACGAGCGCCATCTGGAGCGGCGAGACGAGGAGCTCCCCCTGGCCGTACGAGGTGTCGGCGAGGAGCGTCGGCCGATCGATCGAACCCGAGTCCGAGAGCTGGCCCTTCGCCGCGGCGAGATCGAGCGCGGGCGTCGAGCCGATTCCGAAACGCCTCGCATAGTCGGTCAGCTTCGCGGCTCCGATCTGCAGACCGACCTGGGCGAAGTAGATGTTCTCGGAGAGCCGGAAGCCGTCGGACATGTCGAAGAGCCCGTGCGCGCGCGAGGACGAACGGACGTAGTAATCGCCCCACGATTTGTCGGCCTGATAGGGGTCGTCCACCCGGAGCTTCTTCGTCGGATCGAATCCCGACTCGAGCGCGGCGGCGCCGGTGACGACCTTGAAGACCGATCCCGGCGGGTAGAGACCCTGCGACACGCGGTTCAGGAGCGGATGGCCGGCGTCGTGAGTGAGCTGGTCGAACGCCGCATCCTGCTTGGACGGGTCGACGATCTGATTCGCGTCGTAACCCGGAACGCTGACCGATGCGAGGATCGCTCCGGTTCGCGGATCAAGTGCCACGATCGCGCCCTTGCGCCCGCCGAGAGCGTCCGCGGCTGCCTTCTGGATCTTGAGGTCGATCCCGAGCACCACCTGCCCGGCGGGGCTGCGATCGCCGAGGTAGCGGGCCCGCCAGATGGAGACGGGGTCGGCCGGATCCTGCCCGATGAGCGACTCGGCGTACGCGGCCTCGACGCCGGAGAGCCCGAACTTGCTCGACGCATAGCCGACCACCTGCGCGAGCGTCCGGTCCTTGTAGGAGCGCGCGAAGCCGGTGTCGGTCCGCTCGCTCGTGGCGATCGCTGCACCGTTGCGATCGACGATCGCGCCGCGCGCGCGGCCGTTCGTCGCGGCGATCAGGCGGGGGTTGAAGGGATCGTTCGCGAGTTGGTCCGAAGCGAGGACGGTCCAGTACGCGGCGCCGATCGACGTTACGAGGAAAGCGAGAGCGAGGGTGAGCGTGAGCGATCGGATGTTCGCGCTGATCGGCGAGGTCACGAGGGACCTCCCCCGCCCCGCATGCGGGTAGAGACCTGCGAGACGCGCATCAGGAGTCCCACGAGCATCCAGTTCGTCACGAGCGAGGAGCCTCCGTAGGCCACGAACGGAAGGGTGATGCCGGTGAGCGGTATGAGCCGGAGGTTCCCGCCGACGATGACGAGCGTCTGCAGCGCGACGATGAACGAGAGGCCTGCCGCAAGCAGTTGAAGGAACATCGTCGGCGCGCGGAGCGCGATGAGCATGCCCCGGTACAGGAACACGAGGTACAGCGCGAGCAGGGCGAGCGCGCCGGCGAGACCGGCCTCTTCCGCGAACGCGTCGAATACGAAGTCGCTCCACACGACCGGGATCCGCTCCGGCATCCCGTTGCCGAGACCCGCCCCGAAGAGTCCGCCGTTCGCCAGCGCGTAGAGCCCCTGCACCAGCTGGTAGCCGGTCCCGAACCGCAGGTCTTCATCGAACGGCCGGAGCCACGTATCGACGCGCGCCTGCACGTGGCCGAACAGCTGATACGCGACGATGCCGCCGAGGACGAGCAGCGCGAGTCCGATCACCGCGTAGAAGGCTTCGCCGGTCGCGAGGAAAAGCATCGCCAGGAAGATCCCGAAGAAGAGCACCGTCGCGCCCATGTCCTTCTCGAAGACCATGACGAGCATCGCGATGCCCCACATCGCGACGATCGGGACGAGGTATGGCACCGGGGGCACCGGGAACGGTCCGATGCGGCGCTGCGAGTGCGAGAGAACCTCGCGGTACTCCTCGAGGTAGGCGGCGAAGAAGACCACAAGCAGGATCTTCACGGCCTCCCAGGGCTCGATGCTCCCCGGTCCTAGCTTGATCCAGATCCGCGCACCGTTGATCTCGCGGCCGATGACGGGAAAGAGCGGCGCGATCAGCAGGAGGACGCCGAGGAGCGCCCACGTCCACTTGAATCGCGCGAGCGCCGTCAGGTCCCGCGGTACGACGATCGTCGCGGCGAACGCGCCTGCGGCGATGATCGACCACGAGAGCTGCTGGAACAGAAGGTCCGACGCGAGCCGCTGGACCAGGACGAGTCCGATCGCAGTGAGGCCGGCGGCGATGGGCATGAGTATCTGGTCGCCGCGGAACCGGATGCTGACGAGGAAGACGTGCAGCGCCAGCATGAGCGCGAGGAAGACCACCGGCACCACGACCGCGGTGAGGTTGAAGGACGACGTTTCCGTCGCGAGCACCGCCACGAAGCCGGTGATCGCGAACGTCGCGATCCAGACCAGGAGCGAAAGCTCGTGCCATCGGGGCCATTGGGGGGCTCCGCCCCCCATCCCCCGGGCTCCAGCAACCACCGTCCCGGCCCGGGGGCCGGGGGGTGGAACCCCCCGACGGCTCATTGCTCGAGCCGGAGGGCGACGCGGCCGATCGCAAGCTCGTCCCCGTACTGCAGGCGCTCGCGCGACCGGACGACCTCGCCGTTGACGACCGTCCCGTTCGTGCTGCCCGCGTCCTCGACCCACCATTCGCCGTCGGCAAATTCGACGAGAGCGTGGCGCGCGGATGCCGCCTCGTCGTTGATCACGATGTCGTTGCCCGCGTCTCGGCCGAGCGCGTTCACCGCGCGGAGCGGAAGGCGGTCACCGACCCGCGGCGCGCCGCGCACCGTGCGCTGTACGACAAGATGAGCGAGGCCGATGGGGCCTGCGGCTACGACGTTCTCGGTCGCGAGCGAGCGCTGGAGCGAGCTGAAGACGCGGATCAGGAACAGATAGAGAAGGACGAGGAATGCGATCCGGACGCCCCAAAGCAGGACCGCGAACGTGATCTCCATCTAGTCGGTCGCGCGGAAATGGAGCTCGACACCGCCGATCGAGAGACGGTCTCCGTCGGCCAGCACGACCTCGGCGACCCGCCGGCCATTCACGTACGTGCCGTTCGTGCTCTGCAGGTCGTAGAGCGTGTAGCGGCCGAGGCGCAGGCGGATCTCGGCGTGCTTCCGCGACACTCGGCGGTCGTCGAGCGTGATGTCGTTCTGCGGATCGCGGCCGATCGCGAGCGGCTCCGAACCGAGGACGATGTCGCGCCGCTCGTCGCCTTCTCGCACCGTGATCGCGGCTTTCGGCGCGCGCGGCTTTTCGCGCAGGAGCTTCTCGCGGTCGAGCACCATCGTGTGGCCGGACTCGACAGCGCCAAGCGCCTTCGGGTCGGACGACACCTCGTCGCCGGATGCGTCGACGAGCGCGCACGAGACCCGCATGTCGCCCGGCGGCAGGTCTTCGTCGCGCTCTATCTCCACGGTCGGATACGCGAGCAGCGTGTAATTCCTGTCGCGCGCCGCACCGAGGACCGCCTCGGAGAGGTCCTGCTCGAGGCTGCGGCGGTACTGCTCGAACCCCTCGAAGTCCGACGGCGATAGCGACACGACATACGAGTTCGGGACGAAGGTCTTGCTCAGCGAGATGGTCTGGTGCGATTCCATCGCGCGGATCACGCGTTTGGCGATCTGCACCGGCTGGAGCTTCGCCCCGAAAAGCCGGGCGCTCCAACCCTCGATGAACCGGCTCGCGAACGCTTCAAGCCGCTCCACGCGTCTTCATGACCTCCGCACCGAACAAGATGATGAGCGCTGTGACGTAGATCCAGGTAAGAAGCCCCGCCGCGAACGCCAGCGGCCCGTACGCCGCGAACAGGGCGAGCGCTCGGGTGAAGTAGCCGAATGCCAGCTTGGCCACCTCCCACAGCACGGCCGATACCAGTGCGCCCTCCGCCGCGATCCGCCGCGACGGCCGGTGCCTGGGCACCGCGCGGTACACGATGAAGAAGAAGACGAAGCCGATGGCCAGGCCGGCGAGTGGCGAGAGGACCTGCACCGCGACCGCGACCAGCCCGCCGTAGCCCGCAGCGACGAGGACGTCGGACAACGCCGCCGTGCCGAACGAGAGGCCGAACGAGACGAGTGCCAGCACGGCGACCACGGCCACGAACCCCGCCGCCTCGAGGTGACCGCGAACGAAGCCGCGGCGGCCCTCGCGACCGAGGATCAGGGCGAGCGCGCGATCGAGCGCGCCGTGGATCGCCATCGTCGAGAAGACGGTGCCCACCACGCCGATGGACAGAGACAGAGCGCGGCCCTGCACCAGCTCGTGTGCGATGCGGGTCTCCTGCGAGGTGGCCGAGGGGTAGACGTCGCGAAGGATCTCGACGAGATCGCTCTCCGCGCGATCCTGGCCATACACGAATGCGAGGACGCCGACGAGCAGCGCGAGAAGCGGAATGAGGGCGAAGAAGATCTGGTACGCGACCGCGCCGGCGAGGAATGGGCAATCGTCGTCCGAAAAGTTCAGGATGACCGCTCGGCCGCGCGCAACGCCGCGGGCTAGGATGACGCCTCGCTCTTGCGAGTCGGGGGGCTCTGCCCCCCGGCCCCCGACTGCTTCGTCTCGGGCTTCGTCTCGGACTTCGTCCCGGACTTGGTGTCCGACTTCTTTTCGGGCTTGCTCTCTGGCTTCGTCTCCGATTTCGTCTCGCTCTTCTCCGCGGGGCGGCTATCCGTCTTGTACCAGCCCGATCCCTTGAAGACGACCGCGGTCGACGAGATCAGGCGCCGCGGTTTCTTTCCGCAGTTCGGGCATTTCTCGACAGGTTGGTCGTTGTAGGACTGCACCTGTGAGAAGGAATGTCCGCAGTGATCGCAGTGGTAGTCGTAGATCGGCATCGCTCGCCTATCATCGCAGCCGGTGGCGGCCGAGGTCATCCCCGCGAAGATCCGAGTCGCCTCCCGACGGCGCCGGATCTTTCTCGAGAATTTCGAGGCCTACCTGTTCCTAGCGCCGGCGTTAATCCTGATCGGTCTATTCCAGGTGGTACCGGGCATCGCCGCGTTCGTGATGAGCCTGACGAGGTGGGGAGTCATCTACGAGCGCTGGGCGTGGTTCGAGAATTACGCTGCGATCCTCGACCCGTCGGGCGCTCGCTTCGGCGAGTTCGTTAACGCCCTGGGGGTCACGGTCTGGTACGTCCTCCTGACGGTACCGATCGAGATGGCGATTGCGCTCATCGTCGCGTTCGTCCTCTATCAGGGAACCCGCGGGCGCGGCGCCTATCGGGTCGTGTACTTCATGCCGTATATCACGTCAGTGGTGGCGGCTGCCACGATCTTCGAGTGGATGTTCGACGCGAATTTCGGCTTTCTGAATTACGTCATCGGCCTTGTGGGCGTCGGCTCCCAGGCGTGGCTTCGCGAGCCTCGTGGCATCTTTCAGATGATCGGCTCCGCGTTCGGCGCGGGACTTCCCGACTCGTTCGCTGGTCCGAGCCTCTCGCTTGTGGCCGTCTCCATCTTCACCATCTGGCACTTCATCGGCTTTCAGACGGTGATCTTCCTCGCCGGCCTCACGAACATTTCGCGCGAGCTCTACGAGGCCGCACGCATCGACGGGGCCAGAGAGCGACAGATTCTCCGACGGATCACACTCCCGCTGCTCTCACCCACCCTCTTTTTCGTCGGAATCATCGCGACGGTCGGCGCGATGCGCTCCTTCTCCCAGATCTACGTGCTTACGAACGGCGGACCGCTGGATACCACGCGAACAGTCCCGCTCCTCATCTTCCACACGTTCTTCGAGCGCACCGCCGTGAACGGGATCGGGTTGGGTGCGGCGATGTCCTTCATCTTCGTCCTCATCATCATCGCGATCACGCTGTTCCAATTCCGCGTGCTCGGCCGGCGGGTGTTCTATGACTAGGACCTCGGCAGTTCCGACATCACGATCCCGGCCGCTCAACCTCGGCAAGATCGGCCCGAGCCTCGCGAAGCACGCGCTGTTGATCCTCGGTGCAGCGGTGGCGGCGTTCCCCTTCTACTGGATGATCACGACGTCGTTCAAAGAGTTCGGCGAGGCGGCGAAGAGTCCGCCGGTGCTATGGCCCACCTCGTGGCATCTCGAGAACTGGGTCGAGGCCTGGCAATACCCGCACACGCTCTGGGCGAACGCATTCGCGAACACGATCTTCATCGCTACCATGACGACGCTGGGCGAGCTCACGACCTCGGTTCTCGCCGGCTACGCGTTCGCGCGCATGCGCTTCCGTGGGAGAGGCGTCCTCTTCGCGCTGCTACTTGCGACGCTCTTCATCCCGACGGAGGCGACAATCATTCCGAACTTCGTGCTCATGAGCCGCCGGTACCTAGGGTGGTACGACACGTACACGGCGCAGATCGTCCCGTTCCTCGTGAGCATCTTTTCGATCTTTCTGCTGCGTCAGTTCTTTCTAGGCCTGCCCCAAGAGCTCCACGACGCAGCGCGGATCGACGGCGCGGGCCACCTCCGTTTTCTCTGGTCCATCGGCCTGCCGCTGGTGCGACCCGCACTCGTCACTGTTTCACTGCTCACATTCCTCAACGCGTGGAACGCGTTCCTCTGGCCGCTGATCATCACGTCGCGGCCCGAGATTCGGCCCATCCAGGTCATGCTGGTCCAGTTCACGACCGAGGGAGGCTCGCGATACCATCTGCTCATGGCGGGCGCGGCGTTCGTGATCCTGCCGACGCTCGTCGTTTACCTCATCGCGCAGCGCTATTTCATCGAAGGTATCGCGCGAACCGGGATCCGCGGCTAGACCGCGAAGGAGAACAGGGAGGATGGGGACCATGCGCAGGGTTCTGCTCGTCACCGCGATCGCCGCGATCCTCGTGGGCGCATGCGGGCCCGGACCGCAGACCGCCCCGGCCGCCAGTACAGACGCGGATATCTCGCTCACCGCTCCGGTCGAGATCACGCTCTGGCACAACCAGACGGGCGTCCTCGCGAAAGCCTTCAACGACTTGGTCGTCGAGTTCAACGCCACGAACGGAAAGGGCATCACGGTGAAGGCGGAGGACCAGTCGAGCGGGAACTCGTACACCGGCATCTATCAGAAGATGCTCGGTGCGATTCAAGCTGGAGCGACGCCGGAGATGGTGGTCGCCGTCGAGAACCAGGTCGCCGACTATGCGAAGGCTGGCGTAATCGTCGAGCTCGATCCATACATCAACTCCCCGAAGAACGGCCTGAGCAAGGAAAGCCTCGCCGATATTTACAAGCCGTATCTCGAGTCGGGCAAATATCCGCAGTACGGCAACAAGAGTCTCTCGTTCCCGTTCGTCAAGAGCCTCGAGGTGCTCTACCGCAACGACGACCTCGCGAAGGAGCTCGGGTTCACTGCGCCGCCGAAGACCTGGGATGAGTTCGAGAAGCAGGCGAAGGCCGCACTCAAGACCGACGCGACCGGCAAGGCCACGCGCTGGGGGGTGTCCATTTTCAGTATCGACACCTGGCTGGGGCAGGTAATGAATCGGGGCGGCAGCATCGTCAAGGCCGACTTGAGCTCGGTCGGATTCGACGGCAAAGAGGGGCTCGCCAGCCTTCAGCTGCTGGAGCGATGCGTGAATGAGGGGTGGTGCTACATACCGAAAGGGTTCGATTGGCAGGACCGCTTCGCGGAAGGAAACCTCCTGTATGTCGGAGCCACGAGCACGTCCATCGGCTTCATCATCGACACGCTGAAGGGCAAGCCCCTCAACTGGAGTGTCGTGCCGTGGCCCGACGCGGGCGCTGCGGCGAAACAGATCCAGTTTGGCGGCGTGGTCGCGATCACGAAGACGACTCCTGAGAAACAGCTCGCATCCTGGGAATTTCTGAAGTGGTTTAGCGACAGCAAGCAGACAGCTCGATGGGCGGCGGCGTCCGGTTACATGCCGCTCCGCGCTTCGGCTGCCAACGACCAGGCGCTGAAGGACTATTGGGCTAAGCGGCCCCAGAGCAAACAGGCCTTCGACCTCATCCCGGGGAGCGTCGCCGGTCCGAGCATCCGTGGATATCAAGAGATCCGCGACTCGATCTCCGAGATGGAGACGAAGATCACAACCAAGAAGGCGAAAGCCGAAGAAGCTCTGGCGGCGGCGGCGACCAGGGCGAACACAGCACTCAAGGACAATAAGTAGCACTCGATCGAGCTGACTGACTTTCCACGGAGCGGCGGGGAAACCCGCCGCTCTTTTGGAACGAGGTCGAGCCTTCTCGTCAGGTTACGATCTGCTGCTTCGTCATGTACATCCAAAAGACCTCATCGAGGGACGGCCATTTGATGAGGGCAGCGATTCTTGCGACTCTTGTGCTCCTCACCGCCGCATGTACGGAAGCAGCTCCCGGGCCGCCACGTCAGTCCACGGAGGCGGACATAACACTCTCCGGCCCGGTGAGCATCACCTTGTGGCACGCGCTTAGCGGGCCTCAGCAGGCCGTCCTCGATGCCATGGTCGGGACGTTCAACGAGACGAACGGGAAGGGCATCACCGTGACGGCGCAATACCAGGGCAACTACACACAGCTGTACGGGAGGACTCTCGCCGCGATCCAGGCGGGCACCCTCCCCGACCTGGGACACGCCTACGACAGCCACGTCGCTGATTTCGCGAAAACCGGCGTCGTCGTCGACCTCGGTCCGTACAAGGACAGCCCAAAGAACGGCCTAACCAGGCAAAGCCAGGACGACATCTACAGGAGCTACTACGAGGCGAACACCTTTCCGCAATTCGGCAACAAGCTGCTCTCCTGGCCGTTCACGAAGTCCGTCGCGGTCATGTATGTAAACGAGGACGTGCTCAATGAGATCGGGAGGCCGGTCCCGAGGACGTGGGTCGAGTTCGAAGCGACGGCGAAGGCGGCGACGAAGAAGGATTCGTCGGGTAAGACAACCCGCTACGGTTTCGGCTTCAACTCTGACGCCGCCTATTTCGACGCGCAGATTGTGGCGCGCGGCGGCAAGCTGATGGCGGCCGACAACAAGACGGTCGCCTGGGACGGGCCGGAGGGCCTCGGAGTCCTCCAGATGTACGACCGGATGAGCAAAGACGGCACCGCATACAGCCCGAAGGGAAACGACTGGGAGACGGACCTTGCGTCGGGCAAGCTGGCCTTCTACTTCTCCTCGACTTCCTTGCTGCCGTTCGCCAAGGACCTCGCGGACAGGACCGGTGCCAAATGGAGCATCGCGAACCTACCGCAGGCTGACCCAGCGAGCGCGAAGACTGTGCAGTTCGGCGCGAACGTCGCGATCTTCAAGAGCACGACGGAGCGGCAGCTTGCGTCGTGGCTTTTCATCAAGTGGCTGAGCGACACCGATCAGACCGCGCGACTCGCGGCAACCTCCTACTTCATGCCGGTGCGCGCGAGCGCCGCGGACTCGCAAGTCCTGAAGGATTACTGGGCCAAGGTCCCGCAGGGAAAACAGAGCTTCGACCTCATCAAGCTCAGCTCTCCCGAGTCGAACGTCCGCGGGCAGCAGGAGGTCCGCGACGTGGTCATCTTCAACATGGTGGGCGACGTCATCGTCGGTCGGTCCGCGCCCGAGGCCGCGATCGCTGCGGCGGCGACCAAGGCCAATCAAATCCTCAAGGACGCCCAGTAGCCGCTCGAATGAATAGCTCAAAGGCGCCGGGGCCTGTCACGCTCGGGGCTTTTTCAGTTCCGCTTCCAGCAGGCGAACCCGTCCCTCACGCTCTTGAAGCTTCGCCTTCTCTTTGGCTACGACGTCCGTCGGCGCTTTGTCGGCGAAGCCCGGTTTTGCAAGAAGATCGCGCGAGCGCTGAAGCATTTGCCGCGCTTCATCGAGGTCGCGTTCTAATCTCGCCCGTTCTTCCGCCTCGTCCCGCTCGGCGACGAGGCGGATCTCGATCGCGCGCACCACGGTCGCGGTGCCTTCGCCTTTCCCGAGCGTCACCTCGCTATGCGTGAGCTCGGCGATCTGCGCTAGTAGATCGCGCACCGCCGCGGTCTCGCCCGCGAGCGACACCTTCACGCGCCCGGACGGATCGACCCCGCCCTCCTGGCGCACGTTACGAATCGCGCGCACCACGTCGATGAATGCCCCGAAGCGCTCCTCGAGGGCGAGGTCGCGTTCCCCCGCTTTCGGCCACGGCGACACGACGAGCGAACGCGCGTCATCGGACTTGCCGGCGCGCTTCCAGAGCTGCACGGCGATCGTCTCGGTGATGAAGGGCATCGATGGATGCAGAAGCCGAAGCACACGGTCGAGCACGTACACGAGCGTGCGCACCGCCTCCACGGCGTCCGCGCCGCGCAGCGACGGTTTGGCGAGCTCCACGTAGATATCGGCGAGCTCGCCCCAGATGAAGGCCTCGAGCGCGACGAGGTACTCGCCGAAGAGATAGCCGTCGATGAGGCGCGTGGCCTCGGCCACAGCCGCGTCGGTTCGCGAGAGGATCCAGCGCGCCGATTCGCTCTTCGGCTGCGGTCGTTCATCCGCGGCGTGCCCTTTGAACGCCTCCGGGTGCTCGTCCACCTGCTTCAGGACGAACCGGCTGATGTTCCAGAGCTTGTTCGCGAAGTTCCGCGCGTGGTCGAGCTTGTTCTGGGACAGCTGCGAGTCGGCGCCCATCGCGATGCCGTGCACCAGCGCATAGCGGAGGGCATCAGCTCCGTAGTCCTCAATGAACTCGACGGGGCTGACGACGTTGCCTAGCGACTTGCTCATCTTCACCGTGCCGGCCTTCACGAGACCATGGAGGTACACCGTGCCGAACGGGATCTCTCCCATGTGCTCGAGGCCGAGCATGATCATTCGCGCGACCCAGAAGAACAGGATGTCGTAGCCCGTCTCGAG
>VBGU01000311.1 GCA_005881085.1 Chloroflexota bacterium
CGGCCGCGCGCGCTCTGCGGATCGCCCTGATCGGGATCGGCGTCGGGCTGGTCGCCGGTGCGTTCGACTTCGCACCTTTCAAGGCGTGCGCGCAATTCCCCATGTAGCGCTCGCCGGAATACCGACACGCCCACGGCGGGGGATGATGTGACGCCATGAGGTTCCCCCGCTTCGACATGGAGCGCATGCAGTCCCAGTGGGAGCACAAGGTCACGTACGACCTCTCCGAGTCGGGCGTCGAGGCGCTAACTCTTGCCGAGATCACGCGCGATCCGAAGGAGCTGATGAAGACGAAGCTCGGCTACGCCGAGGGGGTCGGGCGCGAGGCGACGCGCGCGCTCATCGCGGGGATCCATCCCGGGCACGAGGCGGACGACGTCATGATCACGACCGGCACGAGCGAGGCGAACTTCCTCGCGCTCGCGTCGCTCGTCACCGCCGGCGACGAGGTCGTCGTCATCATGCCGAACTACATGCAGGTACACGGCCTCGCGACGGCGCTTGGCGCGCGCGTCCGCGAGGTCTGGTTGAGGGAAGAACGTGCGTGGACGATCGATCTCGACGCGCTCGCCGCCGCCGTCAATCCGGGCACGCGAGCCATCTGCGTCTGCCAGCCCAACAACCCGACCGGACAGGTCCTCTCCCAAGCGGAGGTCCAGAGCATCGTGCGCATCGCCGATCAGCATGGCGCGTGGATCGTCGCGGACGAGGTCTATCGCGGAGCCGAGCGGTCGGCGGAGGAGAGCCCTTCTTTCAGCGGACGCGGCGAGCGGATCCTCGTGACGGGCGGGCTCTCGAAGGTCTACGGACTTCCCGGGCTGCGCGTCGGGTGGATCGTGGGACCGCGCGAGCGCATCGAGGCCGCCCTGGAGATAAAGGATTACACGACGATCGCGCCGGCCACGTTGTCGGAGGCGCTCACCGAGATCGCCCTCGAGCGGCGCAAGCAGCTCCTCGAGCGCGCGCGCTTTCTCATCAACGAACGCTGGCCGTTGCTCGAGGACTGGGCCGCGGGCCATTCGCGAGTGCTCCACTGGACGCCACCGGCCGCCGGCGCGATCTGTTTCTTCAGCTACCAGTACCCGATCGACTCGATGCCGCTCGTCGACCGTCTCATCCGCGAGTACAGCACGATGATCGTGCCGGGCATCCAGTTCCGCGCCGAGCGGCATCTGCGGATCGGATTCGGTATGCCGTCGCGCGTGCTCCATTCCGGACTCGCTGCGATCGACCGTTTGCTCACGACCATAGACTGACCGCGGCGACGGTCAGACGACCGCCGACCATTGCGCGGGAGGACCACATGACGCTGACGATCCCGGTCATCCTCGCGATCATCGCGCTCGTCTGCGGGATCCTTATGCTCGTTTCCGGACGTTGGTCTCGTTATCCACTAGCCGCGATCGCGATCATCTGCCTGGCGCTGATTTAAACTGGTCTCATCCCCAAGTAGCGCGCGACCGCGGGCGGGTCGCCTGGCTGCCGGCATGGCTAGCATGCGTCCAGAAATGGCGGCTCGCCCGCTCCATCTATTCGAAGCCGGCGTGGTCACGGAGCAGCGGTTCATGGGGCTGCAGGAGGCGCCGGCAGCCCTCGGTACCCTCCTCGCGGACCGACTCGGGGCGGAGAAGCGCGTGCGCATTCCATTCAACCCTCGCGAGCGCTGGCTGAGCGCGGCGCGCGAGGCGTGCCGCGGACTCGCCGATGGCGTCCTGGCCTCGCTGAGTGATGGCGCGACTGCCGCGGTCCTCGGCGGGGAGTGCACGGTCATCGCGGGCGCTCTCTCGGGTGCGCTCGCCGCGGAGCCGGAGCTGTCGCTCGTGTACTTCGATGCGCACGGGGACTTCAACACGATGGCGACGACGCCCTCGCACTACATCTCGGGAATGGTCCTCGCACATCTCTGCGGTCGTTCGGTCGCGCCGCTTCTGTTCCCTGGCGCGCGGAAGATCGCCGACGATCGGGTCGCGCTCGTGGGCGCGCGATCGCTCGACAGCGGGGAGATCACCAACCTCGACCGATCGCGCGTGCTGCGGATCGCATTCGACGGCGAGCATCCCGAGGCGCCGGGTCTCGTCGCGTGGACGCGTCGACGCTCGGTCTGGGTGCACGTGGATGTCGACGTCATCGATCCGCGCGAGTTCCCCGCAGTCGCGTTCGCGGCCGTCGGCGGTCCGCCGATGAAGGACTTCGCGTTTGTCCTGCGTCAGGTCTTCGCCGTCGCGGATGTGCGCGGCATAACGATCTGCGGTTACGACGCGCGCGCCGATCGCGACCACGCGCTCGCGGCCCCGCTCGCCGAGCTCCTCATCAACGCGATCGGGAAGGTTCCGGTCCGGGCCTAAGCCTCGCGTCCCAGGCGCGCCGCGATCTCGTGCCGATGCTCCCACTCGTGCTCGAGCATCCGGCGGATGACGCGATGGGCCGAGTAAGTCGACTGGCCGCTCGTCCGCGCATTCCGACGCTCCGCCGGTGTGAGTGCCTTGAGGCGATCGATGGCGGCGGCGCGGGCCTCTTGCAACGCGACGCGCAGGTCGAGGTCGCCGCGTTGCGCTGCGTTCGTCGGCTCTCCCATCGCCTTCAAGGGACCGACGAGCCCGTAGACGTAGCTCTTGTCAGCCCCGAGGACGTGCAGAAGGATGTCGCGCAGCGAGCGGCCTTGCGGCGGCTTCGCGCGAAGCCCCTTGTCGTCGATCCCCTTCACGAGAGCGAGCAGGTCCGCGCGCGACCAGTCGAGCCACTTCACGTACCGCGCGAGCGCGGCCGGTGCCAGTGGCTTCAGGTCCTGCGGCCATAGCGCCTGACCCGAGAACAGGCCTTCCGTGTTGTGCTCCGCGACGCGCGTCTCGATCTTCTCGTTCGGATCGACCGTCTCACCGTGGCGGCG
>VBGU01000312.1 GCA_005881085.1 Chloroflexota bacterium
CGAGCGCGTACCCGCCGTGAAGGTTCGTCCACAACAAGATGAGCGGCGGTACGACGAGAAGGAGTCGCGCTCTGCCCGAACGCGCGGCGACGAGCAGCTCGAGGAGAAGTGGGAACAGCGCGAAGGTGAAAAGCTGCGGGCGATCCGTCCAGGTGATCTCCGACAGAGCGAGGGCGATCGCCGTCACCGCCACTGCGAACGGTGCCGGTGCGGCGCGGAGCGCTACGCGTGTGATGAAAAACGCGCCGACCGCTATGAGGGTCG
>VBGU01000313.1 GCA_005881085.1 Chloroflexota bacterium
TACGAGGAGAAGTGCGCGGGCTCGAGCACGAGAGTTTGCGCCCGATAGGCGATGGCGACACAGGCCGCCGTCTGTGCACCGTCGGCCGGGGAGAGCAGGACGCTGCGATCCGAGATCCATCGCCACGCCGCGGCGTCGATCGCGAGGAATGGCCCAGGGGGAATGAGATCGAGCGCGGCGACGCGCGCCCGGTACGGCTCGTTGAACGACGCGTCCCAATTCGTGAGGCCGAACACGGCTAGAGCCGTCACGGCGACGAGCGTCCCGTAGGTCGCGAGGCGGCGGGCACTCTGGTCGAACCGGGCAAGCCAGGTCTCACCGCCGAGAGCCACGAGCGCCATCGCGAACGGGTAGAAGGCCGCGAGTGAGTGAAAGTACGAGCCGCGGGTCGCATGAAGTGGCCAGACCAGGGCTTCAGCCACATAGATAAGGACTGCGAGGGCGGCGAAGGCCCGCACCGATGGGAGGCGCCAGCCGGCGCGAAGCCCGAGGTACAGCGGCACGGCGAGAAAGAGAAGCAGGGCGGCCAGCGCGACGACGAGGTCGGACCAGAGCGCGCCGACACGAACGCCGATGAGAGCCGCCAGATCCGCGCTGCCGCTTGGGTTGAGCGCGAAGAAGTCCTCGTACCGGACGATGAAGACACCTTTCGCGAGGGCGATCGCCGCCGGGCCGGGCAGCAGAAGACCGCGGACGAACCAGGCAACTCCGATCGCCATGGCGACAGCGCTTCCCGCGATGCCAGACATGCGGGACGCGGGGCGTAGCGCCAGCACCAGTAACGCCACACCAAAGAGCGCTCCCTCCGCGCGCGCGAGGAAGAGCAAACCGACCAACGCGCCGGCGACCGCGCCGGCGCGGACGTCGCCCCGCGACGCGCGCGCGAAGGCGACGAAGAACATCGTGCCGAGCAGAGCGGCGATCGCGAAGGAATCCAGCGTGACCCACGCCGGCGCGAACGTGAACCCACCCAATCCGGCGAGCGCCGCGGCGACAAGCGCCGCACGCGAAGACGCGCCGATGGAACGCGCGGAAACGTACGCCGCGGCGGGGAGGAACGCGGCGACCGCGATGATCGCGGCCTGCGCCGAACGGAACGTCCCAAGCAGCGGCTCGAGGGCCGCGATCCCGCTTGCCTGCACGACCGTGGCGAGCGGCATCCAGAAGCGGTGGCTGGGGACGGGGAGCGCGTCGAGCCGTGGAGCCTCCAGAAAGTTCCAAATGAAGTCAGCGGTGAGGCCCTGGCCGTGCGCGAGTCGCTGCGCGACATCCACGTAGTAGTACGCGTCGGTGAAACCCGGTTGGGTCACGACGAACGCCGCGGAGACGACGCGGAACATCACAAGTCCGAGCGAGAGGACGACCAGGGGCCGGCTCACGGCCCTGCACCGATCCGCTCGGTGCGCTGTGTCCTCAAATAGAGCACGCCGCCGACGACGATCACCGAGAAGACGCTGACCGCGCGGTCCAGGACGGCCACGGCGACGGCGTCGTTCTGCGCGAGACCGAATCCCGTGGTCAGGACATAGACCATCGCGATCTCGACGAACCCGAATCCGGCCGGTGTGAGCGGGACGGTGGTGAGGAGCGACGATGCGACAGCCACGAAGATCACCTGCGACGGCGGCAGGTAAAGGCCAAGCGCGAAGAGGACGAGCAGAAGGCGGCTCGTTTCGAGGACCCACACGAGGAGGGTCAGCGGCCCGGCGACGGGCAAGGCGCGAAAGCTGTGAAGCACGCCTTCTCGGAAGAGCCGGCCGATGCGGCGGACCTCCGCGGGAAAGAACCGCCCGAGCCGCGGGCCGATCGCGTACAGCCCGACGAGGCCGAGCAGGATGAGAAGCCCGAGCGCCCCGCCCGTGACGTAGAGGATGTTCAGGTCCGGCAGGATCGTGCGTCCGAATGCGACGTAGCCGTCGACGACGAGCAGCCCGAAGACCACGAACAGGTCGAGGAGCCTCTCCGCGACGACCACCCCGACGGTGCGCGACAGCGATATCCCGAAGCGGCGCTTCACCAGGTAGCTGCGGTAAAGGTCGCCGAGCTTTGCCGGCACCAGGCAGTTGACGAACCAGCCCAGCATGAGGATTTCGAGAAGGTCGCGACCGAACACTCGCGCTCCGCCCTCGCGCAGCAGGCGCGCCCACCGAATTGCCCGGACCGGGAACGACAGGTAGTACACGAAGAGCGCCGCGACCACGAACAGCGGATCGGCTCGGCGCAACGTCGCGAACGCGTCCGACCAGTCCACGTTCCGTGCGAAGTACGCGATGAGCGCGATCGGGATCGCCGTCGAGATGAGCTCGCGCCAACCGAAGAGCTGGCGCCGAACGGCGAGCTCGTCGGTACGCTCCGCCGCCGCGGCGAGCTGCTCGATCGTCGGGTCCTCGACATGTGCCGTTGGTGGGACTCTGTCCCCCCATCCCCCTAGGGGCTTGCTCTGCCGCCCAGAACCCGGGGGGCTAGGAGTTTCGGCTCCCGTCACACCCCCCGGGGGGCTGGGGGGGCGGAGCCCCCTCAATCGCTTCGTCGCAGCCACTTCCGAAACCGGTCGTATCGGGTGTAGACGTGAACCCGGCCGCCGGAGAGTCGTCCCTGC
>VBGU01000314.1 GCA_005881085.1 Chloroflexota bacterium
TGGGAGAAGCTCTCCGACGGCGGGTCAAAGGGACGGTGCGGCTGGCTCACGGATCGATTCGGCGTGTCCTGGCAGATCGTCCCGCGCGTCCTCAGCAAACTGTTGAACGACCCAGATAAGGCCAAGGCGTCGCGGGTCATGAAGGCGATGCTGCAGATGAGCAAGATCGAGATCGCCGAGCTCGAGCGGGCGGCCGAAGGCGGAACGGTCGAGGCGACATCGGGGCGATGACCACGGGCGTGCGCATCCGACCGATGAACGAGCTGGACATCGAGGGGATCTGCCGCATCGACGAGAAGATCACCGGGCGCTATCGGCCGGAAGTCTGGGAGCAGCGGGCCGCGTACTACATCCGCCGCGACCCGGACTCTTCCCAGGTCGCGGAGGTCGACGGGCGCGTCGTCGGCTTCATGCTCGGCGAGGTGCGCGGCGGCGAGTTCGGTCTCGAGGAGCCGACCGGCTGGGTCGAATTCTTCGGCGTCGATCCATCGTCGCGCGAGAAGGGCGTTGGCCGTCGCTTGATCGAGGCGCTGCTGGGCCACTTTCGCGCGAAGGGCGCCCACGTCGCGCGAACGATGGTCGCGGCGCAGGACAAGGACATCGCCGCCTTCATCGCGGCCATGGGATTCGCGCCCGCGCCGCTCACCGCATTGGAGAAACGTCTCTAGCGAGTCGCGTCCCGTTCACCGCGCGTCAAGCACAGCCTGCCGGGCGACCCTGGCATATCCTTCGGCCAGCGCGACGCGCACACATCGGCGCCGGCCTGACGACGCCGCGACAGCAGGAGGGGGAGAGCTTTGATGACCCAGGTGAGGCTTGCGTTCGCGGTTCTTTTTGTCGCGACAGTCGTGGCGTGCGGGCCGGCGGCACCGTCGGCGGGGACGAGCCCCACCGCCAGCGCCGCTGCCAGCGCCTCCGCGGGGCCGACCAAGGGCGGCGTCCTGCGGATCGGCTACGGAGCCGAGGTCGACAACCTCAACGCGTTCACGAGCCAGTTCCTGACCGACATCGAGCTGACCATGGTCGAAGGTCTCATCGTGAGCAACGACAAGAACGAGTACATCCCGGTCCTCGCGAAGCAGGTTCCGACCGTGGCGAACGGCCTGGTCAAGACCCGGGCGGACGGGAAGCTCGAGCTCACCTGGCCCCTGCAGCAGGGCGTGATGTGGCACGACCAGGTCCACGAGTTCACCGCCGAGGACGTGTGCTTCACGTGGAAGTACGTGGTGAGCACCGGCTCTGAGGTCTACAACCGGAACTCGTACCTGCCGATCAGCGACTGCCGCGTGCAGGACAAGTACACGGCGGTCATGGTCTGGGACAAGCCGTCCGCGATCTACAACGGCCTGTTCGAGGCGATCCTCCCCAAGTACATGCTCGACGGCAAGGACATCGTCAAGTACGACGGCTACAACCGCAGCCCAGTGGGCACCGGCCCGTTCATCTTCTCCGAGTGGAAGGCCGGCGAATACGTCCGCGTGAAGCGGAATCCGAACTACTGGCGCGGAACCCAGTACCCCTACGCCGACGAGGTCGTCTTCCGCTTCATTCCCGACATCAACACTCGCCTGAACGCGGTGAAGTCGGGCGAGGTCGACTTCGCGCAGATGACGCCGACGCAAGTCAAGGACGTGAAGGACCTGCCGAACTTCAACCTCACGCTCGTGCAGCAGAACTCGTGGCAGCACTTCGACATGAGCATCAAGACCGAGCGCGGCGCGAAGATCTTCGGCGACAAGAACGTGCGCATAGCGCTCTTCCAGCTCATCGACAAGAAGACGATCGTCGACGGCGTCCTCGAGGGCACCGTTCAGGTCGCCGATACGGTCGCGCCGACCACGAGCCCCTACTACAACCCGAACGTGAAGAAGTACACCTACGATCAGACCGCGGCCAAGAAGCTCCTCGACGACGCGGGGTGGAAGGTTGGCGCCGACGGCATTCGCGAAAAGGCGGGCGAGAAGCTCTCGCTCACCGCGCTGCTGAGCTCCGCCGATGCCATCGGGAAGCTCTACTGGCAGGTCATCCAGCAGAACATGAAGTCGGCAGGCGTCGACATCAAGATCGACACCAAGGACGCTGCCGCACGCTCGCAGGTGTGGCGTTCCGGGCAATGGGAGATCCAGATCTCCCGGTGGGTCCTACCCGCCGATCCGAGCGTCACCGGTCTGTACTCGTGCAAGGGCTCGAACAACATGACCGGCTTTTGCGATGCGGCCATGGACGAGCAGATGACTCTCTCCGATCAGGAGCTCGACCCCGCGAAGAGAAAGGCGT
The DNA here is from genome assembly GCA_005881085.1 of Chloroflexota bacterium. Classification (GTDB taxonomy): domain Bacteria; phylum Chloroflexota; class Limnocylindria; order P2-11E; family P2-11E; genus 3-1-20CM-2-70-9. The sequence goes on from VBGU01000314.1 coordinate 2,278, forward strand.
ACCTCTTCAAGGCGCAGGAGCTGCTCGCGGAGAACGCGTTCTCGCTGCCGATCTACTACAACGTCAACCCGATCGTGACCAGCAAGAAGCTCGGCAATTTCAAGGCGAGCGGTACGAACCTGGGAAGCTTCTGGAACGTCTTCGAGTGGTACCTGAATAAGTAACGAGCTCTAATGGGGGAGCTGCCCGTTCGGTCGGGCAGCTCCCCGCACGGAGATCGCATGGGCCGTTATGTCCGTCGCCGCCTCATCCAGA
>VBGU01000301.1 GCA_005881085.1 Chloroflexota bacterium
CTCTCCGTAGATAGCGACGTATTGATTTTCCGCGGTGAAGGTCGTCACGACTTCGACCGCGACCACCGCGTAGAACGCGAGGAACAAGGGCGACAGAGGGATGCGCAGGCCGTCGCCGAGCGCGATGACGACCAGCGCCCCGAGGAGTCCCCACGCGAGCGCGTGGGTGAAGCTCGCCTTCGTCAGGTCGAAGACGTTGAGGACCGATGGATCGAACGCGAGGACGAAGATCAGGGTCTCCGCGCATACGAGGAGGAGCGCGACCTCGCGCCAGAACACTCCGCGCACGACGGGCCGCTCGCGTCGCACTCTCTTCTGCGCGGCGCGTCGCGCGGCGCGCGCGTCGGCCACTACAGGGCGCTCTCGAAATCGTCCTTCGCGCGGTCGAAATACCAGAAGCCGACGACGAACAGGACGATCGCGACACCCGCCGAGTACGCGAGCGCGTCCCACTGCGGCGCCAGGCCGTCGAGAAGCGCGCGCTGGTACGCGACGATGATCGAGGTCATCGGGTTGAGGTAGAGCAGGCGCAGCTGCTCGGGCCGGTCGCTGAGGACGGCGACCGGGAAGAGCACCGGCGTCAGGAAGTACCACGCGAGCAGCAGGATCCCGAGGATGTGCTGCACGTCGCGGTAGAACACTGCGAGCGCGCTGAGGAGGTACGCGAATCCGAGGTTCATCACGATCTGGAGCGCGACGAGAAGCGGGATCCAGAGCAGCCCCTCGGGATGCCGCGGGCCGAAGAGCGCGAGGATCGCGAGCAGCACGAGGAAGCTCAGCAGGAAGTTGGCGAACGCCGAGAGCACGCTCGCCGCCGGCAGGAGCTGCAGCGGCATGCGCACCTTCTTGACGAGCGGCGCGTTCGCGAGGATCGCCGACGCCCCGGATTGGAGCGACGTGGCGAAGAAGGTCCACGGCAGAAGGCCGACGAAGAGGAAGATCGCGTACGGCTGCTCGCCCGACGCGGTGATCGGCCGAGTACGCAGGACGACGCCGAACAGGATCCAGAACACGACAAGCTGCAGAAGCGGGTTGACGAAGTTCCACGCGAACCCGAGCGCCGAGCCCTTGTACCGGGCGCGAAGCTCGCGCCACGCGAAGTCGACCAGGAGCTGGCGCCGGTCGACCAGGGTGCGGAGGTCAGCGATCACGGTGGAAGAGTATTTCGCGTGATGCCCACGCGACACGCGGTCACTCGCGACGGCACGGAGCTCGTCTACTGGACGTGGCCGGGCGCGGGTCCGCCGACGCTCCTCCTCCACGGCATCGGTAACTACGGGCGCTACTGGGATCTCTTCGCCGATGCGGTCGGCGGTCGCCTGAGGCTCGTCGCTCCGGACGCGCGCGGCCACGGCGAGAGCGGGCGGCCCGCGGGTGAATACGCGCCCGCCGATTTCACGGCTGACGCGCTCGCGGTGCTCGACGCTCTGAAGATCGAGCGCGCCGTCGTCGTCGGTCACTCGATGGGCGGTCTTCACTCGATCAACCTCGCCGCGCGTCACCCCGGGCGCGTGCGCGCTCTCGTCATCGTCGACGCGAGTCCCGATCCGCTTCCGGCGGGCGCCGAGCGCGCGCAGCGGCTCCTCACCGGACGGCCCGCGCGATTTCGCGATCGCGCCGAGGCGCGTGCGTACCTCGAGCGGACGTCACCGGATTACGCGGCGGCGGTCTACGAGAATCGCCTCGCCTTCGCCTTCCGCGAGGAGAACGGCGAGCTCGTCTGGCGCTCAGATACCGCCGCGCTCGAGCGGATCATGCGCGGGCGCATGCCGACGGAGGATCGGTGGGACGCCCTCGCGAGGATCGCGTGCCCGACGCTGGTCGTGCGGGGCACGCGCTCGAACGTCCTCTCAGAGGAGGTCGCGGAGGAGATGGTCCGCTCGCTCGCGGATGGCCGGCTCATGGAGCTCGACGCGGGTCACAACGTGCCGCTCGACCGGCCGCGGGAGCTCGCCGACGCGACTGTCGTTCTCGCGACATGAGAGGGTCCTACTCGCCCGGCTCGCGAGGCTCCGAGGCGATGCAGTATTGCCATCCGCCCCTCAGCTGGGCGCGGTCGGCGGCCGCGAGCGCCGCGCCGAACAACGACGTCGCGTCCTCCGCATCTCGAGGGAACTCAGCGACCCCGATGCTGCAATGAAGGGAACGGGCTTCACCGACGACGTCGAACGGTTCGCCGAGGACGAGGAGGAGGCGGACCGCGACGATGACAGCGTCGTTGCTCGAGGTCAGCGCGGCGAGCACCACGAGGAATGACTCATTGGACACTCGCGCCGGCACGTCGCTTCCTCGTACGAATGCGGTGATGCGCGCCGCGAACTGCCGGATGACCTCATCGACCGCCTCACTGTCCGCGGTGTCCCGCAACTCCCGAAAATGGTCGACCTTCACGGTGAGGAGACCGACCGAACGCTTATCGCGCCTGGCGAGCGCGATCGCTTGATCGAGCTGTACGAGGGCGAGGTCGCGTCCGGACAGGCCGGTGATCTCGTCGATCAGGCCGAGCGACCGCAGCTGGTCTCGCGCGTCGCGGAGGCTCATCAGCGACGTGCTGTCGGTGAACATCAGAATCAAGAAGCTCTGACCGTTTGCATCGACGCGCGTGTAGCGAAGCTCGACCCACATGCCATCGCGTATTTCGACCAAGGCTTCGGGACCCTTCACGAGCTCGCCGAGGTTCTTCTCCGCTGCCTGCGCGAGCGACCAACCAGTGATCGACGCCGCCGCTGAATTC
>VBGU01000298.1 GCA_005881085.1 Chloroflexota bacterium
GATCGACGCCTCTCCGTCGATCGGTGGGGCGAGCGCCGTGATGAAGGCCCCGAGCCAGAGGAAGAAGAGCGCGGTCCGGCAGAAGGGCAACGAGCGCCGCATCCGGAGCACGCCGATCGCGTAAAGGACCGCGGCGAGGACGCTAACTGCAGTGGTGACTACAGCCGCAATGTGCTGTCCACCATGATCGCGACGAAGAGCAAGGCGAGGTACAGGAGCGAATAGAGGTACACCGCGCGCGCCATCGCACGGCGACGCAATGCACCGCCGCGAAGAAGTCTGAACGCGTATCCGATGAAGAGAGCGCCGAGGATGATCGCGGCGGCGAGGTAGAGGTATCCGAGCCCGCCGATGATGAAGAGCAGGAGCGTCAGGGGCAGCAGGCTCGCCGCGTAGGCGAGGATGTTCCACGCGGTCGCCTCGTCGCCGCGCACCACCGGAAGCATCGGCACCCCGGCCCGCTCGTAGTCGTCGCGGATGAGCAGCGCGAGCGCCCAGAAGTGCGCGGGCGTCCAGAAGAAGATGATCGCGAACAGGAGCCACGCCGCGAGATCGAGCGAGCCCGTGATCGCGGCCCAGCCGACGAGCGGTGGGATCGCGCCCGCAGCGCCACCGATGACGATGTTCTGCGCGGTCGAGCGCTTGAGCCAGATCGTGTACACGAGGATGTAGAAGACCGTGCCGCCGAGCGCGAGCGCCGCCGCCAGCAGATTCGTGAACACCGCGAGCACGATGAACGCGGCCACGTTCAGTGCGATGCCCCACCAGATCGCGACACCTGTGGAGATTCGATGGGCGGGGAGTGGCCGTCTGCGCGTGCGCCGCATCCGCTCGTCGATATCGCGATCGAAGTAGTGATTCAGACTCGCGGCACCGCCGCTCGCGGCCGCGCCACCGATGAGGGTCGCGGCGAGGAGCCCGAACGGTGGCACGCCGCGTTGAGCCAGGAACATGCCGCCGAGCGCGGTCAAAAGAAGGAGCGACATGATCGCGGGCTTCGTCAGCGCGATGAGATCACGGACGAGCGCACCCTGCTGCGACGCTGGGCGCCACGCGACCGCGGCGAGGCCGATAACGCTGCACCACAAAAGGCTTGCGACGGCGGGATGCGCGCCGAGGGCCCACGGCGAGAAGCCACTCAGCGGATTCGCTGCGCCGATCGCGACCTGCACGACAAAAATCACGGCGGTCGCGATCGCGAGCGGACCGAGCCCCGGCGCATCCCGTCGGTGACGCCATGCCTCGACGCACGCGAGGACCACGATGATTCCGACACCAGCGGCGATGTAGCGGTGGAGCATCGCGATCGCCGGCGCACCGCTGGCCGGGAGGTCGATTGGCGGGACATAACGATTGACCGTGGTGTTCAAGAGGTCGGCTGGCATCGAAGGGGGCGCGCCGCACAGTGGCCAGTCGAGACACGCTGTCGTCGCGTCCGCGCCGCGCACATAGGCGCCGCTGACCAGAAGCACGAACGTGCCGACCGCGGCCGCGACCGCGAGCCAGGTCCAGCCTGGCGCGTGCTCGCGCGCGATCCTCGGCCAGCGCACGATGACCGCGAGGATCGTCAACGCCGCGAGGAGCAGCTCAGCGTTGGCGAGATGGACGGTCACCCACTCCGGTGGGAGCTCGAGAACGACCGTGATCGCGCCGAGCACGGCCTGCAGCGGATAGAGGATCGCCGCGATGATCGCGAGGGTCAGGATGCGTCGGTCAGCGCGATAGACGATGAGCGACCACAGCACGACGGCCGCGACGGTCACGCCGCCGGCGATCGCGAGGAAGCGATGAAACCACTCGATCCGCGTCGCGGGATCGAGCGACGGCAGGAACTGCCCGTGGCACAGCGGCCAGTCGGGACAGCCGAGACCCGACCCGGTGACCCGCACGATGCCGCCCCACACGACGACGAGAAACGACGCGACGAGGCTCGCGTACACGAGAGCGCGATAGCGGGCCGAAAAGGTCATGCCGGGCGCCGCGTCAGTGCGCGACGTCTTCCTTTAGCGGACGGGCGCTGTGCACGACCGGGATCCGCGCGAAGTTGTACGGCTGCGGCGGCGACGTCGTCGCCCACTCGAGCGTGTCGGCCTCCCACGGGTCGTCGCCCGCGGGTCGGCCGTGGCCGAGCACGATGCTGTGGAAGAAGTTGAAGAGGAACACCGCGATCGAGATGCCGATGATGTAGGCGCCGATCGTCGAGACGAGGTTCAGGCTCGCCCATTCCGGCGACTGCGGGTAGTGGAACGTGCGGCGGGGCATGCCATCGAGGCCGAGCTGGTGCATCGGGAAGAACGCCAGGTTCACGCCGATGAAGAACAGGAAGAAGTGGATCCGTCCGAGCTGCTCGCTGAGAAGCCGGCCGCTCATCTTCGGCATCCAGTAATAGAACGCGGCGAACGCGCAGAAGAGCGCACCCTGGACGAGCACGTAGTGGATGTGCGCGACGACGAAGTAGGTGTCCGAGAGCTGCACGTCGACCGGCACCGACCCGAGGAACACGCCCGAGATGCCACCGATCGTGAACACCACGATGAACGCCATCGCGAAGAGCATCGCCGTGCGGAAGCGAAGCGCTCCGCCCCAGAGCGTGCCCAGCCACGAGAAGATCTTCACGCCGGTGGGGACCGCGATCAGCATCGTCGACGCCATGAAGAAGATCTGGAGCGCCGGGTCGATGCCCGCGACGAACATGTGATGGACGAACACCCCGAACGACAGGAAGCCGATCGCGGCGGACGAATACGCGATCATCCGGTACCCGAAGATCGGCTTCCGTGAAAAGACCGGCAGCACTTCGCTGATCACGCCGAAGCCCGGCAAAATCATGATGTAGACCTCGGGGTGCCCGAAAAACCAGAAGAGGTATTGCCAGAGAAGTGGGTCGGCGCCCTGTCCGACCGCGAAGAAGTTCGTCCCGGCCATCCGGTCGAAGAGCAAGAGGACGCCGGCCACGGTGAGGAACGGCATCGCGAGGACGAGCAGGAAGCTCGTGACGAGAACGCTCCAGCAGAACAGCGTGATCCGCATGAATGTCATGCCCGGCGCGCGAAGCGAGAAGATCGTGACGATCATGTTCAGCGCGCCGAAGATCGACGAGAAGCCGAGGACCGTGAGGCCGAGGATGACGAGGTCCATCCCGTTCCCTGGCATGAATTCCCTCGTCGAGAGCGGGACGTACATCGTCCAGCCGGTCATCGGCGGGCCGACGATGAAGGCTGAGTAGAGGATGATCCCGCCGGCGAGCAAGAGCCAATACGAGAGCGCGTTGAGTCGAGGGAACGCCATATCTCGCGCGCCGAGCTGCAACGGGACGATGTAGTTCGCGAATCCGGTCCACACCGGCACGACGAAGAGGAACACCATCGTGAGCCCGTGCATCGTGAACGCGGCGTTGTACTGCTGCGCGTTCAGGAAGGTGTTGTCTGGCGTCGCGAGCTGGGTGCGGATCCCCAGAGCGAGCAGGCCCCCGGCGAGAAAGAAGAAGAACGTCGTGACGAGGTACAGGACGCCGATCTTTTTGTGGTCGGTCGTCGTGATCCACTCGAGGATGCCCGTGTAGCGCGCGCGCGGGAACGGGAAGGTCCGCTCCAGGGTGGCCATGCGGGTCCATTCCATCGCGCGGGAATGGGAGTGTCAAATAACGAGGAGCTCCCCATCTGGGGAGCTCCTCATACCTTGCGCCTGTGTGTCGAGCCCGGCTACTTGCCGGTGTTCATGTACTGGATGCAGTCGCCCTGGTTCTTGAAGGACGTGCCGTCGGCACGCGCGAGATTCTCCCAGCCGCCCTTCTTACAGTCGTTCTTGTTCCCTCTCGCGGCCTGCTGTTCGCCGAGGTGGACGTTGCTCACGGTCCAGAGCCCAGCGTCGTCCGCGATCACGAATGGGGTCGCGCCGACGTGCCACGTCGGGTGCGCCGCAACGAACGCAGCCCAGTTGGGGTCGCCGCTGACCGGGCCGCCCGTGTAGAAGATCGTGCACGTCGAATCGTGGATCGGGTCAACCAGACCGGCGCCGTCGTTGCAGTAGAAGGCGCCGATGAACGCGTAGAAGTCCGTCGTGCCGTCGCCGGTCACGTCGATCGGCAGGCTGATCCGCGGCGAGCCAGCCGTCGGGACGCCGGTGTAGTTGAACGACAGCTGCTTGACATCGCCGAGCAGCTTGCCGCTGAGGCTCGAGTGCTTGTAGTAGACGCCCGAGTAATCGCCGGATCCGACCGGGACCGAGTTGTCGAGGATCGCGCCGTTCGCGGTGCGAGTGCAGACGCCGCCGTACACGGCGCCGCCTGTGTCACCGTTCGCGGTGTCCGTCGTGCCGTCAAAGCACAAGAGCGGGTTGGCACCGTTACTTGCCGCGGCCGGTCCGGCGTTACCGAGCAGGACTGCTGCGGAGAGCACGGCGAGGATGCCGAGCGAACGCGTGATTGTCCTGAATAGCTGCACTTGGTTCCTCCCGAAGTTCGTCCACGGCGCTTAACGCGTTAAGCGGGCTAAACGTCAGTCGGTGTGCATGCCCCCGTACGTTCGCCGAACGAGAGGGCTAGTCAGCAACTCACGGGTACACTCCGCGCCCGGGAGGCGGATGGAGGCGCTTGGGCCGTTCCTCGGCACGTGGACGGTGATGATGGCGGCGATGATGCTGCCGTCGGCGACGCCGATGATCCTTTTGCATCGCCTCGGCGCGGATGGTCGTGTTCGCGCCCAACTCTGGTCCGCCGCGTTCGTGGCTGGGTACCTGGTCGTATGGGCGTCGGTCGGGATCGTCGTGTGGGGCGCTGGGCTGGCTGCGGGCGCGATCGTCATCCCCGAACAGCGCGCAGTGGCCGTCGCCGCGATCCTGCTGCTTGCCGGCGTCTACCAGTTCTCGCCTCTCAAGTCGACGTGCCTTCGCGCGTGCCGCACGCCGGCGGACTTCTTGTTGACGCACTGGCACCGGGGACTCTCCGGCCAGCTGCGGCTTGGGGTCGAGCACGGTCTCTATTGCCTAGGATGCTGCTGGGCACTCATGGCACTGTTCGTAGGTGTTGGCGCCATGAGCCTCGTCTGGGCGGCGGGGATCGCTGTCGTGGTGCTCATCGAAAAAGTTCTTCCCGAAGGAGTTGTGTTCGGACGGATCACGGGTGGACTACTCGTCGTCGCCGCGGCGATCGTCCTCGCGTTCCCAGACCTTGCGATGTCTGTTGGCGGATCGATGTGAAGGAGCAAGAGGATGGCTGACACAAAGGCGCCCGCATGGAACATGAAGGGAAACCTGGTCATCGCGTGCAACTGCGAGTACGGATGCCCCTGCAACGTGAACGGCCGCCCAACAACCGGCAAGTGCGAGGGCGGGTGGACGTGGCAGCTCGAGCAGGGGATCTACGGCGACGTGAAGCTCGACGGCCTTTGCATCGGTCTATACGCGAAGGAACGGTGTGGCGACCACGCTGATCGACGACCGGGCGAACCCCGCGCAACGCGAGGCCCTTCAGTCGCTCGTTGAGGGCCGTTCCGCCGGTCCGTGGGCGATCTTCCGCAAGACGTTCAAGGAGCTGCACGGTCCGGACTACGTCACCTATGAAGTGGACAGCGAGAGCCGTCTTCCGCGCGTCCGCGCCGGCGAGACCCTCACGATCGAGACGGAATACATACGTAACCCGGTGACGAAGGAGACCGTCCACCCACGCCTGGCGATGCCCGAAGGTTTGCTCGTCAAGGACATCGCGCTCGTCGGCTCAAAGCACTTCAAACTCAGCGCCGATAAGGTGCGCTACGACCACTCCGGCCGGTACGCCGCGTTTGGTTTCTTCCAGTACTTCGGCCCGTAGGTCGTCGGGAGGCGGGTCAGCCTGCAGGTCGAGCCACGACGAGCTTGTCCTGACCTGACATGGCGCCCCAGACCTCGCCGTGGCGGCCCAGGAGCTCGCGCACGTTTGCGTTGGGCGCGGGATGGGCACGCACGACGAACGCCTCCGTGGCCGGGTCAAAGCGCGCAAGCGCATTTGCGCCCCAATCGGTGACCCACACGATGTCGGCGTCGTCCACGAACACCGCGTAGGCCATCGGGTTGTTGCCGGGCAGCTTCCATTCCTTCCAGGAACTTCCGTCGTAGCGAGCGAGCTGCCCCGCGTTCCACTCGCTCACCCAGACGCGGCTCTTCGAGTCACACCACACGCGGCGCGCGCCCTGGCCCGCCGTTGGCGGGACGAGAACGGTCGCCCCGCCGGTCTCCTTGACGATGCGCCCGACGTAGTTGCCGGCGAGCGACGCGTAATAGATCTCGCCGTCAGGGCAGCTCGCGATCCCGTATGGCCCCGCGCCACGCGGCGCGTCGAAGACCGCCATCGCGCCGCTCTTCGGATCGAGTCTTCCGAAGATCCCGTTCTGTCCGGTGAACCACAGCGTCCCATCGCGATCGAAGACCGCCGTGTTGAGGTTCGCGTTCGGACGATTCGCCGAGAGCGGGAAACGCTTCACCTCCTGCGTCGCAGGATCGACGCGAACGATGGCGTTGAGACCGCCGTCGGTGATCCACGGCGCGCCGTCGGGTCCGACGATCACGCCATGCGGCGCTGATCCAGCGCCGAGCCTGATCGCCTTCGTTAGGCCGAACTTCGGATCGAGCCAGCCGAGCTCGCCCGAAAGCTGCGCCGTGTACCAGACGCCTCCGTCCCGCGCCGGCGCGACGTCGTGCGGCCCCTGACCGCGCGCGACGGGGTACTCCTGGAGAACGAAGTCGACCGAAGCGCCTGTCGCGCTCGGGATTGCCGTCGCGCTCGCGGGGACGGAGGTCGCGGGCAGATCGGTCCGCACCACCACGCCGCCGTCGATCGGTCGGCACCCGACGACGACGAACGCGACGACGAGACCGGCTACTCGGCGCTTCATGACTCCAGGGATACAGCGCGCAGACGCAGCGAGTTCGAGACGACGGTCACCGACGAGAGCGCCATCGCCGCCGCGGCGAGGACCGGAGAGAGCAGCCACCCCGTGAAGGGGTAGAGAACGCCCGCGGCGACCGGGATGAGCGCGACGTTGTAGAAGAACGCCCAGAAGAGGTTCTGGCGGATCGTCGCGACGGTCGCGCGCGCAAGGCGCAGCGCGCGCGGAGCTCCGCGCGGATCGCCGCCGACGAGAACGACGTCAGCCGTCGCGATCGCGACGTCCGTACCCGAGCCGATGGCGATCCCGAGATCCGCGCGCGCGAGGGCCGGCGCGTCGTTCACGCCGTCGCCCACCATCGCGACGCGGTGGCCCCCCGCCTGCAGCTCCGCGACGATGTCGGCCTTGCCGTCGGGCCGGACTTCGGCGCGCACCTCGTCGATCCCGAGGACGCGCGCGACGGCCTCGGCGACGCGGCGCGCGTCGCCCGAGACGAGCAGCGTGCGCAGGCCCATTCGTCGCAGCTCGGCGAGCGCGTCGCGTGCCGCCGCCTTCGGCGTGTCGGCGAGCGCGAGGATTCCGCCGGGTTCCCCGTCGATCGTCCCGACGAGTACGGTGCGTCCCTTTTCCTGATGGTGCGCGAGGATGTCGTCGCCGAGGTCGGCGAAACCGTGCGCTCGGGCGAGGTCCGCG
>VBGU01000315.1 GCA_005881085.1 Chloroflexota bacterium
GTGATGCCCTGTTCGTGGTCTTTCCCGTGGCCGTGGACGCCGTCCGCGCCGCGGCCGCCGCGCAGCGCGCGCTCGCCAAGGCGACGTTCCCGCACGGCGCGACCGTGCGCGTCCGTATGGGTATGCATACCGGCGAGGGCCGTCCCGCGAGCGCGGAGGCGGGAGCTGACTACGTCGGCATCGACGTCAACCGCGCGGCTCGCGTCGCCGCGGCGGGCCACGGCGGACAGGTGCTCATCACCGAAGCGACGGCGACGCTCGCGCGCGCGAACCTCGGCGATGGCATCTCCCTTCGTGATCTCGGTGAGTTCCGGCTCAAGGACCTCGCGCAGCCGGAGCGGATCTATCAGCTCGTGATCGGCGGCGCCGCCGCGGATTTCCCGCCGATCCGCAGTCTCGATCGGACGTTGACCTTCTTGCCGGCCCAGCCCTCGACGTTCATCGGTCGTGCGCGCGAGATCGCCGAAGGCCAGCGGCTGCTCGAGCGCGCGCGCCTCGTGACGCTCACCGGACCCGGCGGCACCGGAAAGACGCGGCTTTCGCTGCGCATAGCCGAGGAGTCGGCGAAGACGTTCGGCGACGGGACGTGGTTCGTCCCGCTCGCCCCGATCAGCGACCCGGAGCTCGTGCCGTCGACCATCGCGCACAGCCTCGGGGTACAGGTGAGCGGAACGGAGCTGCCGCTCACACGCGTACTCGATTTCGTGAAGGGCAAGCGGATGTTGCTCGTCCTCGACAACTTCGAGCAGATCCTTCCGGCCGCGCCCGTCGTCGGGCAGCTCCTGGGCGCGAGCCCGTCGCTGAAGGTCATCGCCTCCAGCCGCGCGCCGCTACGTATCGCGGGCGAGCAGGAGTTCCCGGTCCCGCCCCTCGAGCTCCCCAACCCGGAGCGTCTCCCGTCGCTCGAGGTCCTCGCCCAGTCGGATGCGGTGCGGCTGTTCATCGAACGCGCGATGGCGGTCCGTCCGGATTTCCGCGTCACGCCCGAGAACGCGGCGGCCGTCGCCGAGATCGTGTACCGCCTCGACGGACTGCCGCTCGCGATCGAGCTCGCCGCCGCACGAGTCAAGGTCCTGACGCCGCAGGCGATGTTGCCCAAGCTGCGACAGGGGCTCGACATGCTCGCATCGACGGCCCGCGATCTTCCCGAGCGGCAGCGGACGCTGCGCGGCGCGATCGCCTGGAGCTGGGACCTCCTTAACAAAAGCGAGAAGAGTCTCTTCGCGCGTCTCGGGGTGTTCGTCGCGGGCGCGATGCTCCCACAGATCGAGCAGATGAGCGATGAGGGCGGCGAGGTGCTCGATGTCCTGAGCGGACTCGTCGAGCACAGCCTCGTGCGTCAGTCCGAGATAGAGGGCGAGCCACGCTTTCGCCTACACCTCACGATTCGCGAATACGCGCTCGAGCGCTTGACGCTGAGCGGGGAGCGTGACGAGACAGCCGCACGGCACGCTCGCGCCTATCTCGCTCTCGCGGAGGAAGCGCAGCCGCACCTTCAAACGTCCGACCAGAAACGCTGGCTCGACCGTCTCGAGCAAGAGCACGACAACCTTCGCGCCGCCCTCGAGTCGTCGATCAGCCAAGGCCGACCGGAGCAGGCGATGCGCATGTGCTTCGCGCTCTGGCGGTTCTGGCAGTTCCGCGGTCACCTCCCCGAAGGCGCGAAGTGGTGCGAGCGCGCGCTCGCCGTTCCCGCCGAGAGCGTGCCGCCGCTCGTTCGGATGCGCGCGCTGGAGGCCGCCGGCGGGATCGCCTATTGGCGCGCCGATTTCCCGGTCGCCATCGACGCGTACACGCTGGCGCGCGACATCTCGCTCGAGCACGGCGACGAGGCCGCTCAGGCGAACGCCATTTACAACCTCTCGTTCAGTCAAGGGGTCAGTCGCTTCAATATCTCGCTCGCCATAACACTCCTGCGCGAGGCGCTTCAGCGCTGGGAGAAAATCGGCGACGAAGCTGGGGTGGCGCGGGCCTCCTGGGGTCTGGGGTCCTATCTCCAGCTCGCCGGTCGCGGGCTCATCCCGCCGCCCGTGCTCGAGGAGGCCCTGCGCTTCGCCGAGGAAGCGTTGAGCGTGCACCGTAGGCTCGGCAACCTCTTCGATGTCGGATGGGACCTCCACCTCGTCGGCGCCGTCGAGATGAAGCTCGGTCGCTTTGAGCCATCCCGCCGTCATCTGAATGAGTCGCTCGCGCTGTTTCGCGAGGCGAACGATCTCTCTGGGTTCGCGCTCGTGGCGAGCGACCTCGGAGAGCTCGCGGCTGCCGAGGGAAAGACCGAGCGGCAAGCGACCCTTGTCGGCATAGCCGATACCTTCGCCCGCCGCTCCGGCACCGGACTTGTCGAGAACTTCGCGGCTGAGGAGGGTCGCGCGCTGCCAAAAGACATTCCACCGGAGCTCCGGCCCGCCCTAGAGCGCGGTCTGGCGATGGACGAGGCGACAGCCCTCGCGTACGCGGTAGAGGAGCGGGAGATCTCAAGGGATTGAGCGAATCTCCCACCGCCACGCGGACCACGGTTGGCGCGAGCGAGCGGCGTCCTCTCACCGTGCTCTTCGCCGATATCGCCGGCTCGACCGCGATCGCCGAGCGCATGGATCCCGAGGACTGGACCGCGATCGTGAGCCAGGCGTTCGCGCGGATGAACGCGACCGTGACGCGATACGACGGAACCATCGCGCGGCTGATGGGGGATGGTGTGCTTGCGTTCTTCGGCGCGCCCGTCGCCCACGAGGACGACCCCGTTCGCGCGGTGCGGTGCGGGCTCGACATGGCGCGCGCCGTCGACGAGCTCAGCGCTGAGCTGAGCGCGAAGGAGCCGATCGATCTCAAGGTCCGCGTCGGCATCAACACCGGCCCGGTCGTCGTAGGCGTCGTCGGCACAGAGTCGGCGAGCGAGTACACCGCGATGGGCGACGCTGCAGGCCCTCGCGCGGCCGGGCACCGTCCTCGTGAGCGGCGCCACCCATCGCTTCATCGCGGCGCTCGTCGAGTCCGTCGACGTCGGCCCGCTCGACCTCAAGGGAAAGACCAACGCAGTTCAGGCGTACGAGGTGACCGGGCTGAAGGAAGGCGCGACCGGGCGTGGCCTCACTGGGATCCATGCGCCGATGATCGGACGCGACGCGCAGCTGGCGCATCTGAGGGAGCTGTTCGGGATCGCGAGAGCGGGGCAGGGCCGCGTCGCGTCGGTACTTGGCGAACCCGGCATCGGCAAGAGCCGCCTCCTAGCCGAGTTCCGTGCGTCCGTCGAGGGTGAAGATAGCTCCGTCCGATGGATCGAGGGGCGGTGTCTCTCGTACGGGAAGACGCTCCCGTATCACCTCGTGCTCGACGTAGTCCGCTCGGTCATCGGCGTGAGCTCGTCCGCGAGCGAACCCGAGGTACGCGAAGCCCTCCAACGAGTCATGCGCGAGCTCCTCGGCGATGGCTGGGCGGAACCGTACGCGTACCTCGGCCACCTGCTCTCGCTCAAGCTCGACCCCGAGGCGCAGGCCCGTTTGTCGGCCCTCGACAGGGAGGCGATCAAACGGTATGTCGCGTCACTTCTGCAGATCGTGCGCGCGATCAGCACCAGGGGTCCGGTCGTTTTCGTATTCGAGGATCTCCACTGGGCCGATGCCGCGTCGACCGACGCGTTGCTCATGCTCATGCCGCTTGCCGCGGATCTGCCGTTGCTCTCGATCCTGAGCTCACGCCGCGATCGTGATGCCGTGGGCTGGCGCCTCGTTTCCGGCGCGCGCGACCTGTTCGGTGATGCCCTGACAGAGATCCGCCTCGACCCGCTCTCGAGCGATCAGGCCCGCAGCCTCGTGGCGAATCTCCTCGAGATCGAATCGCTCCCGCAGAAAACGCGCGACCTCATCCTCTCGAAAGCCGAAGGGAACCCCTTCTTCGTCGAAGAGGTCATACGGATGCTCATCGACCGCGGCGCGATCCGACGCGAAGGCAACAGCTGGATCGCGACCGCGAGCGTCGTCGGCGTCGAAATCCCCGACACCCTCCAGGGACTTCTTCTCGAGCGGATCGACCGACTACCGAAGGAGAGTCGAAGAACGCTACGTGTGGCCTCGGTGATCGGCCGCCAGTTCGGCGTGACGATCCTTGAGCGTCTGCTCGAGGTGCCCACGACATGACGACGAAGACCGACCTCGGCACGCTCGAAGCTAGTGGCTTGATCCAGGTCGCCGCGGTGCAGCCAGAGCTCGAGTACCTCTTCCGGCATGCCCTCGTCCAGGACGCCGCATACGGCTCGCTGCTCAAGCAGGACCGGCGTGCGCTGCACAAGCTCGCGGCTGACACCCTCCTCTCGTTGTACCCGGAACGGCGTCGCGAGCTCGCCGCGGTCATCGCGATGCACTTCGAGCAGGCTGGCGACGCGGGGAGCGCCGCGGAGCATCTCGTCGTCGCCGGAGAGCACGCGCTCGAGCGCTTCGCTCAACGAGAGGCGGTCTCTTTCTTCGCGCGCTCGGCGGAGCTCCTGCCAGCGGACGACCCGCGCGTCGACCTGCGACTCAGGGCCGCGATCGGCGTCGCGAAAGCGGGGTGGACATTCAGCGGCCTTGGCGGGGCGATCGAACAGCTCGAACGCGCGATCGCGATCGCTGGCGACCGTGCCGACCAGAAGGTGCTCGCCGACGCGTATTTCTGGGTCGCGTTCCTCCGGCGGCTTACCGGCGAGTCGATTGAATCGAGTCCGAAGCTCAAACATGCGCTCGAGCAGGCCGAGGCCATCGGCGAAGCGCTCGGGGATCCGGCCGCGCATGCGATCCCCAAGGCCTTCCTCGGTATCGGCGTCATGTTCAACGGCGAGTTGCGGCAGGGCGCACAGCTCCTCAACGAAGCGCTCGATGAGCTCGAGGGAAGGACGGACGCCCTATCGACTGCCGTGCTTTCGGGATTCCTCGCGATCACGTACGCGCGTCTCGGCGAGTTCGCGGCGGCGGACCGTGCGCTGGTTCGGGCCGACCGCTTCGCCGCGCAAGGCGATGAGATCGCGAGACTGGACTCGCTCATCTCGCGCAGTGCCATCAACCTCGAGCGCGGTGATATCGCTGAGGGGTCCGCGCTCGCGCTGCAGTGCGCGGAAACGTCCGAGACGCTCGGCGCTGTTTCGTGCGCGGTCGCGTCGAATGTGTTTCTCGGGCAATCCCGACTCACGCTCGAAGATGCGCTCGGTGCACGTGCGCCGCTCGAGCGCGGTATCGAGCTCTCGCTCGTGACGGACATGGCGCCGATGCGCACGCTCGCGCAAGGCATGCTCGGGTCCGTCAGAGCACGACTCGGCGACGTGCCTGCCGGCGACGCCGGTTGGAACGACGCCCTGGGGGCGGCCCACGCCGGTGGAGATCGCTTCGGCGAAGCCGTGACGCTCTGGGGCCGTGCCCTCACCCGTGTCCGGCAGGCGACGCCAGACTGGGCCGCCGCGTTGCGCGATCTCGATGCCGCGGTCGCTCTATTCGATGCGATGGAAGCTCGTCCCTCGCTCGCGCGAGCACTTCGCGATCGCGCGGGCGTGCTTCGCGCGATCGGACGGACCTCCGACGCTGACGAGGCTGCCCGCCGCTCACGCGAGATCGCGGGCCAGATCGGCCTGAAGGACTTCAGCTGAGCTCGGCGGACACCTCGCGCGGGCCGAGGGAGCGCGACAGCACCGCGGCCACGATCGCCGCGACCGGGAGCGCGAGCGCCGCGGTCGCGATGAAAGGCAGGAGCGGGTCCGCGTCGTAGAGGAAGCCCGCGGCCGTCCCGCCAGCTCCGAACCCGAGCGCGAAGGCGACCTGGTACGTCGCGTAACCCTGCGCCGCGCGCGCGGGCGGAATGATCCGTTCCACCGC
>VBGU01000307.1 GCA_005881085.1 Chloroflexota bacterium
TCGACGCGAAACTCATGACGCTCGAGGAATATGTCAAGATCGCGGGGCCGGTCCGTCCGCGTCCGGGTGATCCACAAGCGACAGTGATGCCGGGATCGGTGGGAGTCATCGGTGATCCGGCGAAGCGTTACGTCTGGGCGGTCGCGGTGGCAGGCGAGGTCTGGCCGAATCTGCGAGATCCGATTTCGTGGGGCCAGCCGGTTCCCGGCAACCCAACGCCATATCCGCCATACCGCTGGGGGATCTTTCTAGTCGAGGCCGTCCCTGGCCGCATGTTCGCGGTTGGCGACGCCGGAGTAGCCGAGAGCTGGCCTTCTTCGTTCGATAAGCTCCCGAACCATCCACCGACCGGATATGTGCCGCCGATTGCGACTCCTCGTCTAACGACCCTCGCGGTCAAGATCCAACAGCCGGAAGCGACCAGCGCTGTGATGAGGCTCACAGCCGAGGTGCGGCGGATCGATCGGATCGAAGCCAAGCTGATGACGTGGCGTGAGTACCTGGCCAGCGGCGATCCGGGTGCGTACAAACCGGCTGCGGCGGACGAGAACGCGCCGGTCTGGATCGTCGCGGTCTCCGGCCAGATCGTCCCGCAGTTCGGCCGCGGGGCGACGTTCAACTGGGGCGTGTTTACGATCGGCGGGAGAGACGGCACGATCACATCCCTGATCGCGCGGAGCGATGGACCCTGGCCCGCATTCTTCGACGGACTGCCCGACCACCCCGCACCATCGCCGTAGCCGACGGCCACGCACTTGCAGGAGTCCCAGTCGTACGAACCTCCGAAAGGTGGTGCGACGTGAAAGACAAGACGACAGGCGACGGACTCCCTCGTGCCGACGCGAAAAAGTCGAGCTCGAGCCACAGCGGCGGCAAGAGCTCGAGTCATAGCGACAGTAAGAGCAAGAGTCACAGTCAGAGCAAGAGCCAGAGCCAGTCGAAGCACTAGCGACTCAGTGCCAGCGCGTCAGGATCACCTCACGCTGGAATAGCCGCGTCGCGACCCAGAGCGCGCCAGCGGCGATGATCGCGAGGATCACGCCGGTGCCGAGTGCGAGCGCCGGCCCGAGGACGACGACTCCCGCGAGCTGACCGAAGAGCAAGCCCACCACCGGCACGATCAGGACGGCCGAGATCTGCTGCGCGGTGCGTGGATCGTTGACGCGCGACGACAGCACGACGATCAGCGCGATTCCAATTAGCGCGAGCAGTGGCGCGTCGACGAGCACGGCGAGAATCCAGCCGGGCGTCACGAGGACCGCGCGTACCCGGTCGGTCACTGCAAACGCGAGGACGCCCGCGACGAACAGCGCCGCCGAGGCGATCGTGATCGCGAGGGCCGGGATAAGCGCGGCGAGCATCTTCCCGAGCAAGAGCTCCCAGGTGCGGATCGGCGTCGCCAGAACGGGCTCGAGAGTGCGCTCCCGTTTCTCCCCGACAATCGCGTATGACGCGAGGACCGACGGGATGAAGATCGGAAGAAGCAGGAAGAGGGTCGAGAACTGTTTCCCAACGATCGCTTGCCCAATCTCAAGCAGCGAGAGTCCGGCGAACTCGGGCGGGAGTGGCGTCGCAGGGAGACTCACGCCACTCGATATCTTGCCTACCACAACAAACGCGGCGACTGCGAACGCGGTGATGAGCGGCGGGAGGATCAGCGTCGCCAAGAGCAGCGCCCGCTGTAGCCGAAGCTCGAGCCATTCCTTCTCGAGCACGACGAGCGCCTTTTTCACTTGTGACCGCCGACGAGTCTCAGATAGACGTCCTCGAGCGAGTGCTGAAGCCGCTCGACGTAGCGAATACGCCCGCCGGCGGCGGCGAGAGCGTCGACCAGGTCGGGATTGCGCGTGTCAGGATCGTCGAGCTCCAGCGTGAGCGTGTCGCCCTCGGCGTGGGCAGTCCGCACGAACGGGAGCGAACGGGCCACAGGCACGAACCGCGCTGCATCGCCGACGACGCGCACGATCGTGCCGGCCCCGAACAAGCCCGCGCGCAGCTCGGCGGGCGAGCCCATGCGAAGGAGCCGGCGCTGGAAGATCCCGATGCTGTCGCAGAGCTCGTCGGCCTCCGGAAGGTTGTGCGTCGTGAGGAAGATCGTCCTGCCCTCGGCGCGAAGGCCCTTCACGAACTCCCGCACGGTGCGCGCCGCTTCGGGGTCGAGTGCTGCGGTGGGCTCGTCCAAAAACACGACGGTCGGCTCGTGGAGCAGCGCTCGCGCGATCGCGAGCTTCTGTCGCATGCCTTTCGAGAATGTCCCGACGGGCTCGTCCCGGCGATCCCAGAGCTCGAGAAGGTGGAGGTATCGCTCCACCTGCGCATCGGCGCGCGGCGGGTCGAGGTCGTAGAGCCGCGCGAAGTAGCGGAGGTTCTGTCGAGCAGAGAGCCGGTCGTAGAGGCCAGGCTGTTCGGTGAGGATCCCGACCGACCGGCGCAGCGCGGTGTCGTCCACCCCCAGCGCGTGGCCGGCGACGATCGCGTCGCCGTCCGTCGGCGCGATGAGGGCGGCGAGCATTCGGACCGTTGTGGTCTTCCCCGCCCCGTTCGGCCCGAGGAAGCCGAACACGGTCCCCGCTGCGATGGTCAGCGAGAGGCCGTCGACAGCAACCCGGCCGTCGAACTTGCGCGTCAGTCCATGCGTCTCGATCGCGTGAGCCACGCCTCAAGAGGAAGATAGTCTTACGATGCCGCGACGTGATGCGATCGATGAATACAACAAGGCGAACAAATAGCCACACGAGATGAGACGGTGCGGTCACTCGGCGGCCGCACCGTCGATCTCCTTGTCATCGGCGGAGGGATCATCGGGGCGGGCATCGCCCGCGACGCGGCGCTTCGCGGGCTCGAGGTCGCCGTTGTCGAGCAGGCCGACTTCGGCGCCGGCACCACATCCCGACCGACCCGACTGATCCACGGCGGTCTGCGCTACCTCGAGCTCTTCGACTTCGCTCTGGTCCGGAGCGACATGCGTGAGCGCGAGATTCTGCTTCGGATCGCGCCGCACCTCGTCTTCCCGCTCGCATTTCTCCTACCGCTCTACCGCCCGACCTTCTTCTACCAGCTGAAGCTGCGTATCGGGATGCAGCTCT
>VBGU01000308.1 GCA_005881085.1 Chloroflexota bacterium
TCTGCTCCAACTGCGGCCGCGCGGGCCAGGTGCCGTTCGCGCCAAGGACGGATCGACCCGTCTACTGCTCGGAGTGTTTCGAGGCGCGCCGCACGTCCCCTAGTCCGATCGCCACGAACTGACAGACCGGCCTCTTTTCTGCATCCGCAGGCCCCGTGAGGCGCTTTCTTCTCGGCTTTCTCATGGGCGCGATCTCGATCGTCGCCGTTCTCGTCGGTCTCGGGCACTGGCTCGACGTGAGCGATCCGCTCGCGAAAGCCGACGCCATCGTCGCGATCTCGGGTGACACCGGCGCGCGGGCCGAGACCGCGATCGCGCTCTGGAAAGAGGGGTATGCACCGCTGCTTATCTTCTCCGGCGGCTCGAGCGACCCCGACTCGGTGGCGTCGGCCGAGCTCATGAAGCGCACCGCCGTGGCCGCCGGCGTCCCCGCGAACGCGGTCGCGGTGGAGGGGACATCGGCCACGACCGAGGAGAACGCGGAGCGTGTCGCGGAGCTCATGAAGACGCGCGGTCTCGTTTCCGCGATCCTCGTGACGAGCCCATACCACCAGCGCCGCGCCGCGATGCTGTTCGAGCGCGAGTTCGCCCGCGCCGCACTCACCTTCACGAACCACCCCGCCGACGACCCCGACTGGGATCCGAACCTCTGGTGGACCGCCGATCCATCACGCAGCCGCACGTTGGTCGAGCTGGCGAAGCTCGGAGCGCTGGTCGCGGGGCAACGCGCCGGATAGCATTCGAATACGTGCCGGTAACGGCCATCGTCGGTGCTCAGTGGGGCGACGAGGGCAAAGGCAAGATCACCGACCTCCTGGCGCAGGAGGCGGATGTCGTCATCCGATTCCAGGGCGGCAACAACGCCGGTCACACGGTCGTCAACCAGCACGGCACGTTCAAGCTTCACCTCGTGCCAAGCGGGATCTTCAATCCCAATGCGCTCTGCGTGCTCGGTCCCGGATGCGTCGTCGACCTCGCGTTCCTCTGCAGCGAGCTCGCCGATCTCGAGCGCAGCGGTATCTCGACCGCGAACCTTCGTGTGAGCGACCGCGCGCATCTTCTCTTGCCGTGGCACATCGCGCTCGACCGACTCGACGAGCGCGAGCGCGGACGCAAGAAGCTCGGCACGACCGGCATGGGCGTGGGACCCGCGTACTCCGACAAGGTCGGCCGCCACGGCATCCAGGTCTACGAGGTCCAGGATCCCAAACGCTTCCGCGCGCGCGTGCAGCGCGAGCTCGAGATCAAGAACGCGATACTCGAGCGCTTCGGCGACGCTCCGCTCGATGCCGACGAAGTCGCGGACGGTGTCCTCGCCGCCGCGGCGAAGCTCGGCGATCGCATCGTCGACACGCTTCCTCTCGTGGAGTCGGCGCTCGCGAAGGACGCGCGGGTTCTTCTCGAAGGGCAGCTCGGCGCGATGCGCGATCTCGACTGGGGCATCTATCCCTATGTGACGAGCTCGAACCCGCTCGCGGGGGGCGCAAGCGTCGGAGCGGGCATCCCGCCACGTAAGATCACGCGCGTCATCGGAGTCGTGAAGGCGTACTCGACGGCAGTCGGCGAGGGTCCGTTCCCGACCGAGCTGCGCGGCGACGAAGCCACCGCCCTCCGCGAGCGCGCGCACGAGTACGGCGCGACCACGGGTCGTCCGCGTCGCGTCGGCTGGTTCGACGCGGTCGCTGCCCGGCACGCGCACCGCCTCAACGCGTTCACCGAGCTCGCGGTCACCAAGCTCGACGTCCTCGACGTGTACGAGCGGATCCCGTTCTGCGCGAGCTACGAGCTCGATGGGAAGCGCACCTCCGACATGCCGACGACGCTCGTGCTCGAAAGAGCACGCCCGTGCTACGAGACGCTCGAGGGGTGGTCGACGGCGATCACCGGCGTGACCGAGCGCCGGGCGCTGCCGGCGAAGGCCACCGCGTACCTCGATCGCATCGCAGAGACCGTCGGGGCGCCGGTCGGAATGATCGGCGTTGGACCCGAGCGGGCGGCAACCCTCCTCTAACATCGCCGCGGCATGAGCAGCCTCATCGACATCGCATTCCCGTACCGCCGCAGACGCTCGTATGGCGCCGCCTCGTTCGCCTTCACGTTCCTCGTGCTTCTCTTCGAGGTGGAGCTCCTCGCGTTCATCGGCGTGGCGATCGCGGCACGCCAGCCCCAGCTCTGGTGGGACCTTCAGCCGATCGTGTTACCTACCGCTTGTCTGATCAGCCTCGCTGCGGCAGCCGTGTTCTGGTGGCGAGCCCGCTCCTGGAGCAAGCAGCGCGTCGCGATCGCCGAGGCGTGGGCTCGCGGCGGGCCCACTTTCGGTCAACAGCTAGCCCAGAAGCAGGACTAGCTCGCAGGTCGTACGACCTGTGTCACCGGCGCTACATACGCGCAGGTCGTAGTCCCAATGGGGTAGAGACGTTCCCCCCGGTAGTCCCATCCCGGCACGTCCGCGCCACGAGATAGTCGCCCCAACACAAAAAAGACCGGCGGATCGAGCCGGAAGAAAAAGGGGAACCAAGATGCGCGGAACGAACTTCCTTGTCGCGACGATGGCGCTCTCGGCCCTGGTCCTGATCGGCGTCACGTCCGTCGGCTCGACCACGGCAACGTTCACAGCTGCGACCACGAACCCCGGCAACACCTTCCAGACGGCGACGCTCCTGATCTCGAACGACAAGCCGAACGCGGGTGACCTCGTCAACATCACGAACCTCGTGCCCGGTGATACGGCGCAGCGTGTCGTGCACATCACGAACGGCGGCAACACCGGCTTCACCTACGCCGGCGCGGTCAGCGCGACCGCCAGCACGCTGCTCTGGACCGACACGACCTTCGGGCTCCAGGCCGCGGTCTACCGCTGCAACAACTGCACGACTCCAGCGAACAGCGTCTACTCCGGCGCCCTGAAGAACATGGCGATCCCGGCCTCTGGCACGGTCGCCGCGGCGGGGAGTGACTACCTGACCTTCGTCTTCAGCCTTCCTACGACAGCTGGCAACACATTCCAGAGCCTCTCGCAGGATTTCACCGTCACCTACACCGCGACGCAGCTCGCGGGCGCAGCCCGCTAAACCAGAAAAAGAACGGAGGGCGACCGTGAAGTTGCTCGATGGCACTCGCGGTCGCTCTCTTCTCGACTTGCCTCGGCCTCGTTGCGATCCGCGTCATGGGCATGGGCACGTTTGTGGTTACCGGCAGCTCGATGGAGCCGGGGATCCAGAAAGGCGCGCTCGTGATCGTCAAGCCCGCGTCACCCACCACGGTGAGCCGCGGGGACATCATCACGTTCGAGCATTACGGGCAGATGACCACGCACCGCGTCATCGCAATCGACCCTTCGAATGCCGCGAGCCCGACGTTTACGACGAAGGGCGACGCGAACACGGTCGCCGACCCCGAGCCGGTCCACTTTCCCGGGCAGGTCGGCATCTACCGCGCGTCGATCCCACTCCTCGGTTACGCGATCGTCTACGCGCAGGCCTACTGGCGCCTCGCGCTCACATCGCTCGCCGCCCTCGCCTTCCTCTTCTGCGGGGCGATGCTCGTCTTCGGCAACACGAGGGCGATGCGTCCACGCACCCGTCGCCAGACGGCACAGCCCGCCCGGTCGGCCCAGCCGGCCATGATCGACCCCGAAGAGCTCTGGGCGAGTCACATGGGATGGCTTCGCGAAGCGACCGCGGGCCAGATCGCGACCTGACCTGTCAATGCCCCGGCTCCATGCGCTCGTCGTCCTCGCCCTCGTGAGCGCGGTCATGCTGATGTTCACGCTGACGAGCGGAGCGACCTTTACCGCGCCGACGACCAATCCATCGAACCAGCTCGCCACCGCCACGCTCGCCGCTCCGACCGGCGTCTCCGCCTCCGTGCAAAACGGCACAACCGCACACCTTTCATGGACGGCGACGAGCTCAATCTGGGCCAGCGGCCACAATGTCTATCGCGGCACGAACGCCGCCGGTCCCTACTCGCAGATCCAGCAGATCGCCGGGCGCGCGACGGTCACCTACGACGACGTGCCTGGCGTCGGCACCTTCTATTACGTCGTTCGCGGCTACTACAACGCGAATGGCGCGAATTGGGAGAGCATCAACTCGGCCGAGTCGAGCGCGACGATCGCGGCGCTCGATCACTTCACATTCGCCGTCATCGGCACCCAGCATTCGGGCACCGCGTTCAGCGTCACGATCACCGCACGGGCGGTCGACAACACCGTCGTGACCTCGTTCACCGGGACCGTAGCGCTCAGCACGAGCTCGGGCGCGATCTCTCCGACGACGAGCGGCGCCTTCAGCGCGGGAAGTCGGACGGAGACGGTCACGATCACGGGACCGTACGTGACCAACGAAACGATCACGGCGACCGGCGGTTCGCCGAGCAAGACCGGCACGAGCAACGCATTCACGCTGAGCCACTTCCACGCGAGCACGCTCGCGCTAAATAACCACACCGGCGGCACGGCAGGTCTCTTCGAGGTCAGCGACACGATCGTCCTCACCTTCAGCGAGGCTGCCAGCACCGCATCGATCGGCACCTGCCCCGGCGGCACCACGACCTCGCTCAGCGACCTCCTTGAGAACGACGCAAACCCGGACACGCTGACCGCGACCGGCACCGCGGGTGCATTGAATGTCGGCACGATCGCGCTTGGGAACAACGGCTACTTTGTTTCGGGCGCGAAGGCGTCGAAGAACAACACCTGCGCGTGGAGCGGTGGGAACACCGTGCTCACGATCACGATCGTGGCCGTCAACAACACCGGCACCGTCCCGGGATCGAGCACGGCGACGTGGACTCCGCCGTCGTCCCTGGTGAGCGCCGCGGGCGAGGCCATCGACACGGCGCAGACGCCGTCGGTTACGGCGATCCTCTTCTAGCCGATACACTTGCCCGGGTGAGGGCGGCGGATTGACCCGGGAGGACAAGTTCGCCAAGGAAGGTCTGACCTTCGACGACGTCCTCCTGATCCCGGCTCGCAGCGACATCCTCCCGACGCAGGTCTCGACCGAGACCCGACTCACCAACGAGATCCGCCTCGACATACCGATCCTCTCCGCCGCCATGGATACCGTCACCGACGCGCGCCTCGCGATCGCGCTCGGGCGCCTGGGCGGTCTCGGCGTCATCCATCGCAATCTGACCGTCTCCGAGCAGGCCGAAGAGGTCCGGCGCGCGAAGGACGCGGACGTTCTCGTGGGCGCCGCCGTCGGCGTCGCCGGCGACGCGGACGAGCGTGCCGCGGCGCTCGTGGGAGCGGGCGTCGACGTGATCGTGGTCGACACTGCGCACGGCCATTCGGCGGCCGTCGTGCGCATGGTCGAGAAGGTCAAGGCCCGGCATCGCGTCGAGGTCATCGCCGGCAACGTCGCGACCGCCGAGGGGACCGAGGAGCTCATCGCCGCCGGCGCCGACTGTGTCAAGGTCGGGATGGGCCCGGGCGCCATCTGCACCACGCGGATCGTGGCCGGCTGTGGCATGCCCCAGATCACGGCGGTGTTCGATTGCGCCGAGGCCGCCGACCGGCACGGCATCCCTATCTGCGCCGACGGCGGGATCCAGCACTCCGGTGACATCGCCAAGGCCATCGGCGCGGGCGCGTGGACCGTGATGCTGGGCGGGCTTCTTGCGGGCGTCGAGGAATCGCCGGGAGATGTCGTCGAGAACGACGAAGGCTCCTTCAAGTCCTACCGCGGGATGGGCTCGCTCGGCGCGATGGAAGCGCGCCGTTCGCGTGATCGCTACGGGCAAGCCGATGTCGGCGAGTTTTCCAAGCTCGTCCCCGAAGGGGTCGAGGGTCGCGTGCATGCGTTGGGTCCGCTCGCCGCGGTCGTGCACCAGCTCGTCGGCGGTCTCCGCGCGGGCATGGGCTACGCGGGTGCGGCGACGATCGACGATCTGCGACTGAAGGCGCGCTTCGTCCGCATCTCGGGCGCCGGTCTTCGCGAATCGCACCCCCACGACATCCGCATCACCGCCGAAGCGCCAAATTATCGGGTCCGGGCCTAGTACATGCGCCGCCCAGAGACCGATCGCCCCGAGACCGGGGCGAAGGCCGCATCGCCCCGGCCCACCGTGGCCATCCTGGACTTCGGTTCGCAGTACACGCAGCTCATCGCGCGCCGCGTCCGTGAGTCACGCGTCTATTGCGAGATCTTTGCGCACGACGTGACCCCCGCGGAGCTGCGCGCGCGGAACGTGATCGGCGTGATCCTCTCCGGCGGCCCGGCCAGCGTGTACGACGAGGGCGCGCCGGGCGTCGATCCCGGCGTCATCTCCGGCGAGTTTCCCGTGCTCGGCATCTGCTACGGCATGCAGCTCATGGCGCACGTTCTCGGCGGCGACGTCGTCGGCGAAGGCAAGCGCGAGTACGGCCCCGCGACCGTCAAGATCGCGGACCGCGCCGGCATCTTCGAAGGCCTTTCGACGGAGGAGCGCGCATGGGTGAGTCACGGCGACACGGTGCGTCGCCCGCCGGATGGCTTCACCGTCATCGCGAGCACTACCAGCGTCCCGGTCGCGGCGATGACCGACGGTCGCTCGCGTTACGCGGTGCAGTTCCATCCGGAGGTCGCTCACACGCCGCACGGCGCCGAGATCCTCCGGAACTTCCTCTACCGCGTCTGCGGCGCTACCGGCGACTGGACGCCTGCCGCGTTCGTCGAGGAGGCGGTGCGT
>VBGU01000318.1 GCA_005881085.1 Chloroflexota bacterium
TCCCTCCGCCTGGTACCCGTACATGCGGGGACGCCGGCGCGCGAGGCCGATCCGCGCCGCCTCGACGAACCCCTTCCAGTAGGCGGTGATGTTCCCGGCGTTCCCGACCGGGATAAAAAGGGCGTCGGGAGCGTCGCCAAAGGCTTCGCAGATCTCGAACGCGGCCGTTTTCTGGCCCTCGAGGCGGTGCGGGTTGACGCTGTTCACGAGCGTGGCCTCGCCTTGCTCGGCGAGCGCCCGGACGACCGCGAGGGCCGCGTCGAACGGGCCGCGAACGGCGACGACGTGCGCGCCGTGCGCGATCGCCTGGGCCAGCTTGCCGGCCGCCACCTGCCCCGCCGGGAGGATGACGGTGCACGACATCCCCGCACGGGCGGCGTACGCAGCCGCCGACGCGGCGGTGTTGCCGGTCGACGCGCACAGCACCATCCGCGCGCCATCTTCGAGTGCTTTCGCTACGGCGACGACCATGCCGCGATCTTTGAACGAGCCGGTCGGGTTCTGACCTTCGACCTTCAGCCATATCTCGGGAACGCCGGTCTCGCGTTCGAGCGAGCGAGCGCGCACCAGCGGCGTACCACCCTCACCGAGGGTTAGCCGGGGTGTCCGGTCGGTGATTGGGAGATACGACGCGTAGCGATCCATCAGGGAGCGCGCGTCTGGCACGGAGAAGCATGGTATTCCGTCGGTACCATTCGCCTGTGAATCTCTCGACGCGGGAGCGGCAGCTCATCACAACGCTCGTCGTGCTGCTCATCGTGCTCGCGACCTTCCAGCTCCTCGCCGATCTCACCGAGGTCCTCTCGCGCGTTGCGGACGTTGTCATCATCTTCGTCGCGGCGTGGGCGGTGTCATACCTGCTTTCACCCTTGGTGACTCGGATCGACCAGCGCACCATGCTTAATCGCCCGCTCAGCGTTGTCGTGGTCTACATCGGGATCGCGTTCCTTCTCGCCGGCACCCTCGCGCTCGCCGTCCCCGGACTCGTGAGTCAGCTGAACGACCTCATCGTGCGCGCACCGGAGTACGGCGACCGCGCCGCGCAGGAGGTCGTCGCTCTTCAACATCGCCTGGAAGGGGCCGGCGTGCCGGTCAACGTGACCGATCTCTACGGCCAGGTCCCGGCGAAGCTCTCCCAGATCGCGGGCACGATCGCGGCCGACGCGCTCGGCTACGTCTCGGCGACCGCGAGCGTCCTCTTCAACTTCACGCTCGTTCTCATCATCGCGTTCATCATGCTGATCGACGGCGATCAGCTCTGGCGCAGATTCATCGCCGCGCTCAGCCCCGAGCTGCGCAGCGAGGCGGAACTCCTCCGTCAGAGCGCGGACCGCTCCTTCGGCGGCTTCATCCGCGGCTCGCTCATCCTCGGACTGATCTACGGCGTCGCGACCCTCGCGATCCTGGTCCCGCTCGGCGTGCCGTTCGCCGGTGTGCTCGCGGTGCTCTCGGGGCTCACGATGATCATCCCGTTCTTCGGCCCGATCATCGCGGAGATCCCTGTTCTGGCGGTCACGCTGCTGGGCGCGCCGGACGTCTTCATCTGGGTGCTCGTGCTGACGATCGCGTTGCAGCAGGTCGTGTTGAACGTGATCGGGCCCCGGATCATGTCGAACGCGATCGGCATTCACCCGATCTTCGTGTTCCTCGCTCTCCTGCTCGGCTCGCGGATCGCCGGGTTCTGGGGCGTGCTCCTCGCGATGCCGGTCGCGGGGATCATCAACACCTTCGTGCGATATGCGTTCCAGGTCGCGCAGGGACGTCGCGGGCGGACGGAGGCGTCGACGCTCATCGAGGAGAGCGACGCAGCCGAAGCGGCGGCACAGGCGGATCTGCGCGATGCCGAAGCTGAGGCGAGGGAGGCACTGCGTCTCGCCCGCGAGGCGCGCATCGGCGCGCGAGGCAAGTGACCGCAAGTCGCAAGCACATCCTCGTCACCAACGACGACGGCATCGAATCGGACGCGCTTGGCCCGCTGGCTGACGCGCTCGGAGCGATCGGCAAAGTCGACATCATCGTTCCCGAGCGCAACTGGAGCGGCGCGAGCCACAGCATCACCATCTACCGCCCGCTGCGCGTGAAGGCGACTCAGCTTCGGACCGGACAGCCCGCGTTCATGAGCGACGGGTCGCCAACGGACTGCGTGCGGCTCGCGGTGCTCGGTTTCCTGCAGCACAAACCCGATCTCCTGGTCTCGGGAATAAATCGCGGTTCGAACATGGGAGACGACATCACCTACTCGGGAACCGTCGCCGCGGCGATGGAGGGCCTGCTCTCCGGCGTACCATCGATCGCGATCTCGATCGGCGCCTTCGGCGCGAACATCGACTTCGGCCCGTCAGCCTCGTTCGCCGCGCTTCTCGCGAAGAACATCCTCGCGAAGGGTTTCTCGTCCGACGCGCTCCTCAACGTCAACGTGCCGCATTTGCCGCGCGAGCGCATCGCGGGTGTCGAGGTCACGCGTCTCGGCAAGCGCATCTATCGCGACCAGCTGGTCGAGCGGCTCGATCCGTACGGCGAGCCCTATTACTGGGTCGGCGGCCCCGCGATCGCGGGCGAGGCGGAGGCGGGTACCGACGTCGCGGCGATGCGCGACGGAAAGATCAGCGTGACCCCGATCTATCTCGATCTCACCAATCACGAGCTCATCGACGAGCTCGCCACGTGGGACTGGGGCTGGAGCGCACCGGTCGAGGTCAGCGCGGACTAACGTCAAACCATCGTTGAATAGTCGGCTATCGGACTCGGACGACAAATCGAAGCGGGAAGGCGCCGTCGAGCGTGTACGTCACCTCCCAGCACCCCTGGGCGGGGAAGTCAGGACCTCCAGCCGCGAAACCGATATCTCCGTACGCGTCCGGTCCGATTGCTTGCCGCTTTACCACGCCCACGCCGTCAAGCTGACGGGCCTCGTATTGCACATGACCTCGTTTCAACCGGTATGGCGCGATCTTGTCGTCAAGTCGTCCAACGATCTCGCCGTTATCGGGAAGCACGACCCACATTCCCTCGTTACCGAACCAGTTCGCAGTCTTGAGCACTTCGCGTGCTGTG
>VBGU01000316.1:0-2402 GCA_005881085.1 Chloroflexota bacterium
AACACGACGAGCCCGCAAGCGCCCGGCCTCGCCGACAAGCGCGTGCGTCAGGCGCTCGCATACGGACTCGACATGGACTCGATCATTAAGTCGGTCGTCTTCGGCGAGGCGCTCGCTCACGTCGCGCACCACGTTCCTGTCCAATGGGCGTATCCGGACATACAGCTCGAGCCGTACAAGTTCGACCAGACGAAGGCGAAGCAGCTGCTGAAAGACGCCGGCTGGAACGCGGGATCGGACGGATTCCTCACCAAGGACGGCAAGAAGTTCAGTCTCACGATCTCGACATCCAGCGACGACCAGCAGAACATCACGACCGCGCAGGTCGCGGCGGAGCAGTTCAAGCAGCTCGGTATCGACGCGAAGGCCGTGCCGGAAGCCTTCCAGGGCCTGGTCACGAAGCTCACGAGCGGAGATCCGGTGCTGGACGCGACGATCATCGGGTGGTCGCTCGGCACCGAGCCCGATCCGTACCAGATCTGGCACTCGAGCCAGATCCCCGATCGGGCGAAAGGCACGACCGGCTTCGGGTTCACGTTCTTCAAGGACGCCGACATGGACAAGGCGATCGAGCAGGCACGGAATCCCGCGAACGCGGACTGCTCGATCGCGACGCGCAAGAAGAACTACGAAACCTTCAACAAGATCCTGAACGACCAGCAGCCCTACAACTTCGGCTACGTCCCGAACATCATCGCGACATCGCAAAAGACTCTGCAGGGCTTCGCTCCGGCGTCGTTCGCAACCGTGTACAACGTCTACCAGTGGTGGATCAAGCAATAACGGTCTGAGGTGGAGGGGAGCGCCTTCGGGCGCTTCCCTCTTCCGATGGAGGAGCGTTGCGCGACTTCATCTTCCGACGACTCCTATATGCGATCCCCACGCTCATTGGCATCTCGATCATCACGTTCGCGATCGCGCGCCTCGCCCCCGGTGATCCGATCCGGCTCTTCACCTTCGGCATCAGGGATTTCACGCAGGCCGACTACGAGCAATTGCTTCACCACTACGGCCTCGACAAACCGATGCCGCTGCAGTACGTCGACTGGCTCTGGAACGCCCTTCACGGGAACTTCGGCGAGTCGCTCATCTACCACCGCGAGTCGTTCACGATGCTCCTGGAGCGCGTTCCGAACACGCTCGTGCTCGCGGCGGCCGCCCTTCTGCTTCAGCTCTTCATCGGCGTCCCCCTCGGGGTTATCGCGGCGTTCAAACGCGGAAGCTGGGTCGACGGTGCGATCCGCGTCTTCGGTGTGGCGGGCCACGCCGTCCCGGCGTTCTGGCTCGGACTCATCCTGATCATCATTTTCGCCGTGCAGCTGCGGTGGCTGCCGAGCATCGGAATGCTCACGGTCGGACACGATCAATGGGACATCCTCGACCGGCTCAAACACCTCATCCTTCCCTCGTTTGTCCTCGCCCTCACGGGGATCGCGAACTATTCGCGGATCCTCCGCGCGGAGACGCTCGACGTCCTGTCACAGGACTTCGTCCGCACGGCGCATGCGAAGGGCCTGCGCGAGCGGACCGTCATCTTCACTCATGCGCTGCGCAACGCGCTCATCCCAGTCGTCACCGCGCTCGGCGGCGTCCTCGCGGCGCTTGTCGGCGGAGCGCTGGTGATCGAGCAGGTCTTCAGCTGGCCCGGCGTCGGCCAGTTCACGTTCCAGGCGGCGATCGCGAAGGACTATCCGATCGTCCAGGCGGGCGTGATGTTCACGAGCACGCTCCTCGTCATCAGCTATCTGCTTCGTGACCTGACCTACGCCATCGTCGATCCGCGGATCAAGGCGGGCTAGTGGCGACGACAGCCGCCACCGCGCGAGTCGTTTCGGCTCCCGTCCTGGTGAGGCCGTCGCGAAGTCTGTGGGACAACGCGTTGTGGAAGCTCCGCCGCGACAAGTTGACGATTGCCGCGTTCTGCATCCTCATCGTCCTCGCGGCACTCTCACTCGCCGCGCCGCTCTTCTCGCAGTACGTCTTCCACTATAAGTTCGAACAGCAGGACCTCCTTCACACGTATGAGAAGCCCACATTCGCCAACCCGGCCTATCTTCTCGGCTCGGATGAGATCGGCCGAAGCCAGGTGGTGCGGCTTCTCTACGGAGGGCAGATCTCGCTTCTCGTCGGTTTCGTCGCCGCGTTCGTCAACCTCACCGTCGGAGTGTCGCTCGGCCTCGCCGCCGGCTATTTCCGCGGACCGCTCGATGACGCAGTCACCTGGATCATCACGACGCTGAATGGCATCCCGCAGCTGTACCTGCTCCTCATCATCGCCGCGCTCTGGACGCCGGGACCGCTCACGCTCATCGTGATCATCGGTTTCCTGAACTGGACGGGCATCTCGCTCTTCGTGCGCGGGCAGACGTTCGCATTGCGTGAGCGGGAGTTCGTCACGGCCG
>VBGU01000316.1:2408-6152 GCA_005881085.1 Chloroflexota bacterium
TCATGTTCCGGCACATCCTGCCGAACGTGCTCCCTCTGATCTTCGTGCTCGCCGCGATCGACGTGGGCGCGATCATCCTTCTCGAGTCCGCGCTCAGCTTCCTCGGTCTCGGCATCCTCCCGCCCACGCCCACGTGGGGGAACCTCCTGACGAACGCGGTGTCCTACTTCGTCCGGGCGTGGTGGCTGGTGGTGCCGCCGGGCGCGATGATCTTCCTTACCGTGCTCTGCCTGTACCTCATCGGCGACGGCCTGCGCGACGCGCTCGACCCCCGCCTCAAGACGCACTAGGCGTCGTGCGTCGCGCGCCGGCCCTTGCGCTCGCGCTCCTGTTCGGCGTCGCCTGCCAGGTGCCGCCGCCGAGCGCCACGCCGGCGCCGACCGGGGCGCAGCAGGGCGGCATCCTTCGCGTTGCCCTCCCCGCCGAGGTCACGGCGTTCGATCCGTGGAACGCTGATCCGGCGTCGCTCATGGCGACACGCCAGATCTTCGAGACGCTCGTCGAGGTCGATCCGGCGACCTCGCGGATCACGCCAGGACTCGCCTCGTCGTGGCAGATGACGAACGACGGGGCATCGTGGACGTTCACGCTTCGTGAAGGGGTCCTTTTCCACGATGGCGCTCCGCTCGACGCGTCCTCCGTCATCGCGAGCTTCGAGCGAGGGCGGACGGCTCGCGCGTCTTCATACCTGACGCTGTTCGACGATCCGTCAGCGATCAAGAGCGTTCAGGCGGTGGATCCGCGAACGGTGCGTTTCGACCTCCGAGCGCCGTTCGGTCCTTTCCTTGCGCACCTCGCATCACCGCAAGCCGCCATCGTGCACGCCAACGGCGCGGGCACCGGTCCCTTCACGGCGGCCGCGAGCGCGCTGGCGCCTGACGGCACGCTGACGCTCGGCCGGAACGACTTCTACTGGCGTCGCGACTCGTCCGGCAAGCAGCTTCCCTATCTCGACGGACTCGTCCTACGGCCGGTGCGCGACGCCACGTCGCGGCTCGCTGAGCTGCGCGCGGGCCGCGCGGACGTCGCGCTCGATCTTCCGATCGCGCAAGCGTCCAGCGCCCGGAGCGATCCGAGCCTCGTGGTCAGTCCACGAAAGGACGCGGCGCTCGGATCCCTCGGGTTCGACGTGACCATGGCGCCGTTCGATCGGCCCGAGGTACGCCGCGCGGTGGCGATGGCGGTGAACCGGAGTGCCCTTTCGGCCGTCTACGCCGGCACCTCGCGCCCGGCGAACCAGGTCGTGCCGCCAGGCTCGTTCGGATACGACGACAGCGTCGTCGAGTTCGCGCCGCTCGACGTGGACGCAGCGCGCAAGGCGGTTGCCGACGCTCGCGTGCCGACGCCGATCTCCGCCGACCTTGCGTATCCGAACGCCCCGACCGCGGCCTACCCGGACCCGCAGCGCATCGCCCAGTCGATCGCGGCGGACCTCGGCAAGATCGGCATCGTCGCCCGCCTTCGCGCGGTCGAGCCGACCGCGCTCCGCGAAGCCAAGGCGACGTTCACGCTCGATACGACGGCCGTGGGTCTCGATCCTGACGACGTGTTCTGGCCGCTATACGGGCTCGACGATCCGTCCGGCACGTCACTTCTCGTCGGCTTGGTCCGGAAGGCCCGAGCCGAGGCAGACCCGACCAAGCGCGCCGAGCTGTACAAGCAGGTGTCGAAGATCGCGCGCACCGATGCGCTGCGCGTGCCGCTCCTGTTCGCGGACCGGCCCAACGCGGCCAGCGCACGCCTTGTCGGGTACACCGGAATCGAGTATTTCGGCACGGTGTGGCTGCGGCCCTGACCGCGTCGGCTACCGTGTAAGGAAGTGATGATTCCGGGTGGCGGCGCCGGCGTCCACATGTTCATGTGGGGCGGACGCGGCGACCAGACGAAGAAGCGACCCTCGGTCGCGATGTACCGCAGGCTCCTGCGATTCGTCGGCCCGTACCGCTGGAACCTCGCTGTGGCGGCCGCGCTGCTCATCGTCTCCACGGCGCTCGGACTGGTGTGGCCGCAGATCGTCCAGCGCGTTCTTGACCTCGGCTTCAAGGAGCCGGGGCTGCTCGACGAGCTCGTCGTCATCCTCGTCGTCGTCTTGCTCGTGCGGGGCGTCATCGATGGCGTCCGTCAGTTCGTGATGGCGTGGACCGGCGAGAAGGTCATCTTCGATCTGCGCATGGCGATCGTGAACCACTTGCAGTCGATGTCGCTGTCGTTCTTCAACGTGCGCAAGACGGGCGATCTGATGTCGCACGTGACCAGCGACGCCACGCTTGTCCACGGCGTCGTCACGCAGACCATCATCCAGGTGCTCGGTCAGGTCCTTACACTCGTCGGCGGCATCACGATCATCTTCCTGATGAACTGGCGGCTTGCGCTGCTCACCCTGGTCGTCGCGCCGCCCATCGGGATCATTGGGCAGTACCTCGGCCGGAAGATTCGCGACATCTCGCGCGCCGCTCAGGACGCGCAGGGCGAGGCCGTCGGAGTCTTGCAGGAGGCGCTCGCCGAGGTGCGCGTGGTCCAGGCGTTCACGCGCGAGGACTACGAAGCCAAGCGGTTCCACGAGAAGCTGCTTGTGATGTTCCAGAAGAGCATCGACCGCTCGCGCATCGGCGCGATCATGTTTCCGGCCATCGGCTTTCTCGGCGCCGCGTCGTCGATCGTCGTGCTCTGGTACGGCGGCCACCAGGTGGCCGCGGGCGAGCTCACGGCGGGACAGCTCGTCGCGTTCCTCCTCTACATGGGGATGGTCGCCGGACCGGTGGGCGGTCTCGCGAGCCAGTGGACCGGGATCCAGCAGGCGTTCGGCGCGGCCGACCGCATCTTCGCGCTCCTCGACACCGAGCCCGACATCCGCGACCTGCCGGGCGCCCTACCGATCGGCAAAGTGCGTGGGGAGATCGAGTTCGACCACGTTTCGTTCAAGTACGGCGAAGGCCCGCTGATATTCGAGTCGCTCTCGACAGCGTTCGCGGAGGGCAAGACGACCGCGCTCGTTGGGCCGTCCGGGGCGGGGAAGACCACCCTCGTGAATCTCGTCGGTCGCTTTTACGACCCGGTCGGCGGACGCGTGTGCGTCGACGGGCGGGACATCCGCGAGGTCACGCTTCGCTCGCTGCGCGAGCAGATCGCGGTGGTGCCGCAGGAGCCCATCCTTTTCGGTGACACGATCCGCGAGAACATCCGCTACGGCCGATGCTACGAAAGCCGCGAACGCGACGGAGTTCATCTCGCGAATGCCAAAGGGCATGGAAACGATCGTCGGCGAGCGCGGCGTGCGGCTCTCGGTCGGGCAGCGGCAGCGCATCGCGATCGCGCGAGCGATCCTCCGCGACGCGCGGATCCTCCTCCTCGACGAGGCAACGAGCTCGCTCGACAACGAGAGCGAGTTTCTGGTGCAGCAGGCGCTTGACCGACTCATGCGCGGCCGCACCACGATCGTGATCGCGCACCGTCTCTCGACGGTCGAGCGCGCGGACCGGATCCTCGTGCTGGACAGGGGCCGCATCGTCGAGGAGGGCACTCATGCGGAACTCCTTGCGCGCGGCGGCCTGTACCACCGCCTCTACACACGGAAGTTCGTCGACGAGAGCGCAGTTCCGCCGACCGAGCCGCCGATGCCAGTCCTCATCGGTACGGCGATCGGAGCGCGCCGCTTCGGACCGCCCAACCAGTAACGATCACGCTTGCGCCCCGGAGTACGCTCGGCGACAAAGTCCGGCCACGCGATCGTCGATCGTCATAGGG